>JAPOZE010000070.1 GCA_026706225.1 Acidobacteriota bacterium | reverse complement strand
GATGATGTCGAAGTCGAGTCCATTCGCCAGGGAATCTATGATCGAACAGGCATCGCTTCGGATCATATCACTGTCTGTGCTATCCAGACTCACAGTGGACCCTGCACCATCGATTGCTGGGGATGGAGCGAAAAGGACAAACCGTATATCGATAGGCTCGTCGAGAGAAGCATTGAAGCTGCCGTCACCGCTGCTCAATCACCCATACCTGTAACTTTAGGCATCGGCACAACGCAGAGTGACGTGGGCGTCAACCGACGAGAGGTCCTTGAAAACCACGAGGTTGCCCTGGGTGTCAATCCCTGGGGGCCTTATGATCCCGAGATGACCCTTTTGCGATTTGAAGGGAAGGATGGGCCGCTTGTTTCATTGATCCACTACGGCGCGCATCCAACCGTTTTCTCCAGTGCAAACAGGGCCGTGTCCCGCGATTGGCCAGGTGTCATGATCGACCGGGTGGAACACCTCACGGGCGCTCCGGTTTTCTTTGTCAACGGTGCAGTCGGTGATATCGCCCCCCGCACCAATAGCCTCCGCGCCGTCGGAGATGGCGAAATGGCACTCATGGAAGTCGGATTGCGAGCGGGAATGGATGCGATGCGTGCTTACCGGTCCATCAAGACGTTCCAGGACCTGCCGTTGTCCATCATTACCGGAGACATCATGATGCCCTACCGGTCGCTGCCGCCACTGGAAGAAGCCGAGCGGGAGTTTGCCTTGACTAAATCCGAAAAGGATGAGCCAGGGAAGGGCATGTGCGAATACAAACACTGGGAAGCCGTTATCCATGCCCACAAAACCGAACCGTTACCTGGCACAACTTACCGCCAGGTGATCACTGCTCTCGGGCCGATTGCATTTGTCCCTTTTCCCGGCGAGCCATTCGCAGAAATCGTTCTTCGATTGCGCCAGTACAGTCCCTTTCAATATACGCTTTGTGCCAGCACTTCGTGTGGCAGCTATGGCTATTTCGTCACGCGGGATTCGCTACACCGCGGTGGGTACGAAGTCTGGGTGGCCAAAGCCTTCGGCGCGTACATTCTGGCGGAGAACATCGACGATGTTCTGGTCGAAAAAAATCTGGCTCTCTTGCACAATCTGCACGACCTGTAGAACCAGGTTTCATCCATGGATATTCTCCAGGAGAATCAACTTCCGGGCTGTTGACTCTTCGCCTTAGAGGTCAACCCCTGCGTTCGGCGGCTGAGCCAAAGCCGCCGCCGCTGGCCTCGCGCATCGAAATCCGATCACCGGGTGACAGCTCGACACGCGATTTGGGGTCGACCGGTTGACCATTGACTTCGTACCGGCGAAGTGCCCCGTCGTCGCCGCCTTGTAGCCCCTTGGCTGCAAATTCGGTTCGCTGACCCATTAGGGCGATCTCGAGGAGATGGCCGGTGTCATTACGAAAGACCACTTCCTGGCCGTCGCCGCCGCGCCACTTCCCGTCGCCGCCTGTGTCGGGTAGGATCTCACGCTTTTCGATGGTGATGGACGTGCGGTTTTCCCAGACCTCCGTGGGGACCACAGTCATGTTGGACGGCGCCGGTGTGACGGCGCGGCCATCCTGCCCCAGCATGGCTCCGAGCCCGCCGGCGAGAAAGAAGAGTGAGGAGATTTCCTCGCCGTCACGGTGACGTCCCTGGACGCTGAAGACATTCATCATGGCGGCGTCGGCCTGGACACGGTCCGGCAGGGCCAGCGCCATGGCACCCATCAAGAGCGGGACAACGAAGTGACCCACCGAATGTCGCCCACCGGTCGCCCACGGCGGTTGCGCATTGAGGATGCAATGATCGGGTGCCGAGATATCGATCGGCCGTGCCGCGCCGGCATTGTTCGGCAGATTGGGGATCGTCAGACACTTGATCACGTAGTTGGCCTGGGCGCGGGTGTAACAGAACGGCACGTTAATTGAGGCCCGCACAGGGCCTTCAGTGCCGGTGAAATCTATGGCGACATGACTGCCGTTTACTCTGACGTTGGCGGCCAATTGAACCGGCCGGCCCGGCCCCTCAATTACAATGGCATTGGCATAAGAGCCGTCAGGGATCTCGGCGATGCGTTCGCACATTGCGGCCTCGGCGTGATCGTTGATGGCGTCGGAGAGTGTTTCGATCTCATCGAGACTGTACTCGTCCATGAACTCCAGCAAGGCCCGCCCGCCGACTTCGTTACAAGCGATGTTCGCCATCAAATCGCCAATCGTCTGTTCCGGAACGCGGACGTTGGCGCGAACGATATCGAGGAGGAGTTCATTTAGCTGCCCACCGTCGCTTAGCTTGCACACGGGAAGGCGCAGGCCCTCGTGGTACACCTCTGTGCAGTCAGACGCCATGCCTTTGCCGCCGATATCCGGCAGATGCGTGACACTCATGGTGAACCCTGTCAGGCGATCGCCACGAAATACCGGACGCATGACATTGATGTCGAATAAGTGACCGGTGCCCATCCATGGATCGTTGGTGGCGATGACATCGCCGGGTTTCAACGTGTTGGCCGGAAACGCACGCAGCATGTGAGCGATGGTCTGTGGTGCCGTTCCGGTGAAGGACGGCACCGAGTAGCTGCCCTGCGCCACGAGGTGTGCCCTGGCGTCAAAGATCATACATGACAGGTCGTAGCCCTCTCGAACATTCATGGAGAACGATGTGCGGACGAGCGACAGGACGAGTTCGTCGGCAATCGAGACCAGGCGGTCCCATAAGATCTTGAGACTGACGGGATCGTACTGGGTCATGACGTCTCTCCGGCCAATGTCGCAATCAAGTTGCCCATGTCATCAACTTCGATCGTGTCGCCAACGCTCAGGACGGTTGTTGCCTCATTCTCCTGGACGAGGGCAGGACCCGTTATGCGCTGCCCCTGGTCCAGGGCGTAACGATCGTAGATAGGACAATTGGTAAGTCCCGTTGCGTCGTCGCAGAAGATACCGGCCTCACCAACCTGTTCTTGTGAGGTCAGAGCGCCGCTGAATGGGCGATAGCGATCTGCGAATTCCGGCTCAGGTCCGCTCGCCTCCACTTTCCAATTGACGATCTCAATTCCGGTATCGATTGGCGTGGCGGCAAAAATCTTGGCATAGGTTTCGCGAAAGAGATCGGCGATGCCATTGCGGTCAATGCCCGGCGGAAGCGGCACTTCAACCTCGTGGCCCTGGCCGCAATACCGCATGTCAAGCCGCCTGTCAATTTGAATCTGCGCGTCGTCAATGCCGGCCTCTGCAAGGAGGCAACGTGCCTGGCGTTCAACCAGATTGAATCCGGCGTCGATGCCATCTGCATCCAATTCTTCGAGATTGACCCGCCCAGAGCGCAAGGTTGCATAGGAGATCGGAGTCATCAAGAGTCCAATCGCCGACATCACGCCAGCACCGACGGGGAAAACCACCTTTGGGATTCGCAGCTTTCGAGCAATACGAATGGCGTGTGCCGGACCGGATCCGCCAAACGCGATCATTGTGCAGCGGCGGTAGTCGAAGCCGATTTCCGCAGCATGGGTGCGGAATGCCCGCGCGACGTCCTCGTTGATGACCTCATGAACACCCCAGGCGGCTCGGATCGTGTCGACCCGAAGTGGTTCGGTGACATTCCGGTCAATTGCATGATGTGCGGCTTCGCTGTCCAGGATCATATTCCCACCAAGAAATGCCTCTGGAACCAGATAGCCGAGGGTCAGGTTGGCATCCGTCAACGTTGCGTTGTCGCCGCCCTGGCTATAACAGGCTGGACCGGGCTCTGCGCCGGCGCTCTTGGGTCCAACGGCCAAAAGATTGCGTTCGTCGACATTGGCGATTGACCCGCCACCGGCACCAATCTCAATCATGTCGATCACTGGGATACGGAGTGGGAGACCGCTGCCTTGCTTGAAGTCATGCTCTCGCGCCACCTCGAACTCGTAGCGGCGCAGGGGGCGGCCATTGCGGATTAGGGCGCCCTTTGCCGTCGTCCCGCCCATGTCAAATGCCAGTAGATTGGGTTCGCCAATTCGCTGTCCCAAATTGGCCGCCATGAGGGCACCGGCGGCCGGCCCCGACTCGATGAGCCGCACCGGATAGCGCCGCGCGATTTCAGGCGTAACCATGCCGCCAGACGATGTCATCACCAGAAAACGACCATCAAATCCCATGGTGGACAGTCCGGTCTCCAGGCATTCGAGATAGCGATCGGTCAGCGGGCGCACATACGCGTTGATCGTGGTTGTCGACCAGCGTTCGTATTCCCGCATGAAGGGCAGTACGTCGGACGAGGTGCTAACATGCAGGTCGGGAAATGCCTTCGCGACAGTATCTCGGGCCTGGTTTTCGTGATCCGGATTGGCATAGGCATGCAAGAAACAGATGGCCAGAGCCTTTATCCCATGCGCAGAAACCAGGTGTGCGACGGCCGCCTGGACCTCTTTTTCATTCAAGGGTGTCTCAACCTGCCCATCAAATAGGATGCGTTCCGAAAGCTCGGCGCGCAGATCCCGCGGAACGACTGGCTCTGCAAAACCCAGTCGCAGGTCGAACAAATCGTAGCGACGCTCCATGGCGATATCCAGGACATCGCGGAAGCCCCTGGTAACCAACATGCCAGTCGTCGCGCCGCGGCGTTCGATGACGGCATTCGTGACGAGCGTCGTGCCGTGTGACAGGACGGTGACGTCGGAGATATCGACGCCGGTTCGGCTGAGTAGTGCTGCAATTCCGGTCAGAACGCTGAGCGATGGATCGGACGGTGTGGTCAATTGTTTGTGTGTTGAGAGTTCGCCGGAGTCGTTATCGACCAGTGCGAAGTCAGTAAAGGTGCCGCCGATATCGACGCCAAGCCTATGGGCCATGGGATGCTCCACTGAGAACTGAGTGAAACGCCTTCAGTGTGATCTCAACGGCGTTCTCAGTGACTTCGTGATGGGTCACAAGACGGACGTCATCGCCGAACGGCAAAACCAGCACGCCCTCACGTTCAAGCGCGGCGGCAAGGGTTTCGGGGCGCATTGTGTCTGGACGTGCGAGCACGATGTTCGACTCCACCTGGGACTTGTCAATTTCTGGAATTTTCCACCTCATTACCCTGCAAGGTCTTCTTTATCCAGCCACTGTCGCAACTCAGTTTTCAGGATCTTTCCGTAGTTGTTTTTGGGCAAACTATCCACAAAGAAATAGGCCCTGGGGCGCTTGAAGCGAGCGATATGATCGAGACAGAGCACATCCAGCTCGTCCTCCATCTTTTCACGGCCATCCTCCGCCACAACAAAAGCAACAACCTCCTCCCCCCATTCTGGATGTGGCCGGCCGATCACCGATACCTCCTGGACGGCTCCATGCGTCAGCAGGACCTCCTCCACCTCCCGGGGATAGATGTTGGAGCCCCCACTGATAATGAGATCCTTTGAGCGATCCTTCAACGTCAAAAACCCGTCCTCGTCGAACGTACCCATGTCGCCCGTATGCAGCCAGCCGTTTCGCATGGTCGTTTCGGTTGCTTCCGGATTTTCCCAGTATCCACACATGACAACATCACCCCTGACAATCACTTCGCCTATTTCGCCAGGAGAGAGCACCCGGTCATTCGAATCGACCACCCTGACTTCGACCACCGACTGAGGGACCCCCACCGATTGAAGCCGTTCTTCAAACCGAGCGTGATCTTTCTCGGCATGCAGCCCTTTCGACAACGCCGTAATCGTCATCGGGCTTTCGCCTAAACCGTAGATCTGAACCAGCTTGTTGCCAAATAGATTTATGGCCTGCTTCAGATCGGCTACATACATCGGCGCACCGCCGTACACGATCGTTTTTAAGTTTGACGTATTGGCGCTGCGGCTGGTGGGATGATCGACCAGTCGTTTCACCATTGTCGGCGCTGCGAAAATCGTCATCCCTTCGTGGGAGACAATCAGGTCGAAAACTTCATCAGGATTGAACCGGCCACTCGCCGGGATGACCTGTTTTGCCGCAACAGCGACGTGGGAGAGGTTGTACAGACCCGAGCCGTGGGAGAGGGGAGCTGCATGCAGGATGCAATCTTCTGATGAGACCGCATCGACATCGACAAAGTAATTCAGCGTCAACGCCATCAAGTTGCGATGACTCAACACAGCTCCCTTGGGGCGACCCGTCGTACCACTCGTGTAGAATATCCAGGCGGGATCGTCGGACGAACGTTCTGCCATCCGAACCGATTTGCCCTGTCGCAGGGATTTGTAATCGGATGAGGATACACAGCCCACATACTCGAGCGAAGGTATCAGATCGCGAAGCGGATTAATCGTCTCAAGCAAGTCAGCGGTGACAAAACAGCAGCGGGCGCCTGAGTTCTCGAGGATATACTGAAACTCACGCGCATGCAGCCTGGCGTTGATCGGGACTGTACACAGCCCGGCATGCCAGGCTGCGTACATCACTTCGAGGAATTCCGCACAGTTCTGCATGGCGAGTGCGATGCGGTCCCCGGGTTTGAGATGGAGTTGATCGAGGAATTGACCTGCCATGGTCGATACGCGACTGTAGAGGTCTCCGTAGGAGCAGTACGCATTCTTACCAATTGCGATCGCGGGCTTTTCGCTGAAAGCGGTCCCCGCTCTAGCCACCAGATGAGCGATATTCAATGGCAAATCCTCCTCGGGACCGTCGTGTAAAGACCCAATCGGGGTCCGGCATGCCCCCGCAATCATAAACCCGCACAATCCTTTAGGTCCCAATCTCGTCCAGCAACCTCACCGCCTCCTCCACGATCTTCTCCAGACACCCCGGCTCCACCTTCGCCCACTTCGCCGGCTTGTTACGAATCTCATGCCCGCCCCGCGGGTAACTGTGGCGCGGGGCGATGTAGCCGGCGAAGTCGGTTGTGTTGTGGGCGACGAAAGTATAGGGGAAGGGCGACCGGACTTTGATCTCCAGTTGGCCTTCGACGAAGGGCTCGCCGGGGAGTCCGACGAGGGCGATGTCGCCGATGCGCATGACTTGAATTTCATAGGCGAGCTCTGGGGAGCGCTCGCGCTCAAGCTCCACGCTCATCAGCATGGCCGCATCCATCCAATCGGCGTTCACGCGGCGAGGCGTACTATCTTCATCCCAGCGCGGCTCGGGGTGCTCGGCGAGGAGCTTCTCGGCGGCTGCGCGGTCGGCGGAATCGGCCTTCTTCAAGGGGAGCGGGACGAGCTTCACTCGTGCGTCCAGCGTGGCCTCTTCTTCGAAGGTGAGTGCACTGAGAATGTGCCGTGAGGTCTCGGCCAGCGCGCGCCCCATGCGCCGGTGGTCCGGGACGAAATCGGCGTGGAATGCGGGCCACGGATTTATGTTGCCGCAGCAACCGTTGAGCACCAGGGGAACGCACGTTTCACCGCATTCCTCCTGCATCCCGGCGCACCAAACGCCCGGCCAGTCCGGCGAGACGGTGTAGTGCTGCGTGGCGAACACATTGACCGGATGGCACGTGAAGTGAAGGAGCATAGCGCTCATCTTCATTTTCTCATTGCGCAGACACACCATCCCCACCTCGGGGTCCGTCGGACCTTCGAGGAAGGCGATGTCCGTGGGGCCCAGCGGCCTGGACGCCCTGGAGAACTGTCCCGGCATCACTATGCCCCCGTCGCGAGTTACTCCCCTCCGGTTAAAGGCCAGATCATCACGGACCGCCCGGCCCGCGCCGAGTTGGACCGGATGCAAGGCTTTGTCCGCGGCTTCAACGCACGAAAGGATTTTGCCGACGGCGTACTCGCAGTACTCAGATTGGGAGCCGCGGAGGTACTCTAGTTCAGGCGGAATGTTGGGCAGCGCCTCGTCGATGACAAAGTTGCCGAGGGGCGGCGTGGAATGGGATTGCGGAAGATGTACCATGATGTCGTCGGGCGCGATTCCACAGCGGCGCTCAATGCCCTGGCGAATCTTCTGTGTCCACGGAAGCGTGGCGATTTCCAGGTCTGGTTGGACGATACAGAGTTTCCGTGTGCGGGATTCCAGCACGAGAGCCCGGGTGTATAGCGGTTCCGCCACCGTGCGCGCATCGCGTAACACGCCCCACGTGCCGCCCAAGTGTGTGCCTGCGTTCGGCGTTATGTCAATCAGCGCACCGCCGGCCCGGGGGACATTGGGTCGGTCGGATGTAGTCATAGCGTCTCCTTCTAAAACAAAAGAATCTGTCGGCTGATCAATGAGAAATACTGCACGAACGATTCTCGCTGCATACAGTGCTAACGATGGCGCTGGACACTATCTTCGAGAAGCACTACTGACCGGACAACGCAAGGTTGCCCACTATCTTCCGGAATCGGTTTGCTGCCTCCTGTATGGTCTTTTCGGTACCGCCGAACATGAGCCTCACATGGTCTCCGGACCCGTACGGTCCGCCGGGCTCGACAGCGACGCCGTATTCTGAAAGCAGCGCTTCGGCAAATTCCGCGCTGGGAAGGCCGAGTCCGCGTATGTTCAGAAATAGAAATGGCGCTCCTGCCGGGACGGCAAAGGAAATCCCCGGTGCCCGGTCCAGGCCCTCTATCATCAGGTCACGGTACTGCTGGTACCGCCTGGCAATCTCGTGCACCCAGTCCTGCGGTCCCTCCAATGCCGCCTGCGCTGCCCGCTGGGCGATATGGCTGCAGGTGAGCACATTCCACTCAAGCACCTTCCGGCAAGCAGCTATCAGGTCCGGGGGCCCGACAATATACCCCAACCGCCACGGCTGCATCGCATAGCTCTTGGTAAAACTGCACAATGTCAGCAGCCGGTCCCGGATCTCTGGAATGGAGGCCGCCCTCAAGTGCTTTCGCCCGTCATAGACCATCTTGTCGTAGCACTCGTCAGAAAGAATCAAGAGATTGTGCCTGAGGGCCAGCTCCGCGGCCGCCTCGAGATCTCTCTTTGACGCCACATATCCTGTCGGATTTCCGGGCGAATTCAGGATCACCATGCGGGTCCTTGACGAACAGGCCGCTTCCAGGGCCTCGAGGTCCCAGCGCCAGTTCTGTTCCTGGTGAGTCGGCACGCAGACCGCGACGGCGTCGGCGAGGTGAAGAGGGCCGCCAAATTGAAATCCCGGACTGAACATCAGAACCTCATCGCCCGGCGCGAGCAGCGCCAGAAACGCGATGCTCATGGCATGCATGGCGCCGTGCGTGATCAGGATCTCCGTATCCGAGTCCGGTCGGATCCCGTCATCGGTTTCCCATCTTGCCGCGATGGCTTTCCGAAGTTCGGGGAAGCCGTTGGAAGGGGCCATTGCATTCTCGCCTATGGCCTGTTCGGCGGCGGCCAGGACATGTTCCGGCGGCGGCCAGGCGGGCGAACCCTTGAGCGACAGGACTTCGCTTCCCACGACATGGAACGAGGCGACGCGGTCCGCCATTTCCTTCGAGCTGACCCTGCCGGCCAGGGCCGCCCGACTCGGTATCCTGGAAAGGTCTTCTGCAGAGAGATCCGCCGATGCCCTATTTTCATGTTCGCCTGCTGCCAGCATCCTCTGCCGGGTCGTGGCTGTTGCCTCTTCATCCATACTCAGTGTTAGGGGGTCGATCACCACACCATAAACTTCCCTGGCCTGCTCGAGGCTGACCTTATCATTCCGTACATCTTCCAGGACCATTTGAGGATTCCGTTCCACAGGCGTGCCCCAGCCGCCGCCGCCTGCCTGAAGATGGCGCAGGATCTCTCCTTTCCTTAACACGATCGCTTCGCTTGGAAGCACAGGAAGAAGTGATTGGTTTGGACCGGAATAGAGAGTATTGCAGGTTGGAGACCCGGAAAGGCCGCCCTGTAGCCCGTACGGCCGATGCGCCCGTCGGTCCGATCGCATGCTCAAAACGGCTTCCTCCGCGAGGATCCTGTATTCTCTCATGAGCGCCAACCCGCCCCGGTATTTTCCCGGTCCGCCGGAATCCATGACCAGGCCGTACTGCAATATCTCAATGGGGTGACGTGCTTCGATGAGTTCGACGGGCTGGTTAGATTGATTGGCGCCGGGATTGGGAACGCCTTCGGCGCCGTCGCGATCCGGCCGACCGCCTGAACAGCCGAGAACGGATTCTGTAAAGACAAATGGTTCGCCCTCGTGATAACCGCCAATCGAGGGAAACGTTGCGCCGCCCTCCCCTGCCGCCGGCACACGGTCCGGAACGGCCCCGGCCAGCGCGCCCAGAAGGGTGTCCAGCATCCGAAAGCCCGTAATCCCGCGGGTTGAGCAGGCGGCAGGCAGGACGGGGTTCATAATCGTACCCTCCGGTGCGAGAACCCGGATGGGCCGCATATAACCCTCATTGTTGGGGATATCACGCCCTCCCAGACATCGGAAAGCAAGGTAGGATGCTGAGAGAGTCATCGGGAAGGGCGCATTAATGCCGCCTTTCACCTGCGGCGCGCTCCCGCTCCAGTCCACGACTGCCTCCTCGCCGGCAATCGTGATGGTCACCTGAAACCGGATCGGTTCCGGTTCGCTGCCCAGACCGTCGATGAAATCCGTGAACTCATAGCTGCCGTCTGGGATGGCCTGAATCTCTTCCCGCATCATGCGTTCGGCGAGTTCGAGAAGTTGGTTGAGATAATGCCCCAGCGAATCCGATCCATATTTTTCCAGAAGCTGCATATAGGCCTGTTCAGCTTGGCGGCAGGCAGCGAGCTGGGCGCGCATATCGCCCGCGACTTCCACAGGTACCCTGACATTTTTTTCAATAAATTTGAATACCGTATCATTGGGTGTTCCCCGGTCGTAAAGTTTGACGAGTGGAATGCGGAGACCTTCCTGGTAGATCTCGGTGGAGAACGACGTATTGCTCCCGGGGGCGATCCCGCCAACGTCTGCATGGTGGACAAGGGCAACCGCAAAGCCCTCCAGTACGCCAGCAAAAAATATGGGCAGGGTGAGATAGATATCCGGCAGATGCATGCCGCCGGCACCATAAGGGTCATTGGTAATAAACACGTCGTCCGGGTGTATTCTGTCTTCATATGCCCGGGTGAGTTCTGCGATGGCCACGGGAAACGAGCCGAGATGCAGCGCGGTCGTGAGACCCTGGGCGATCATTCTGCCTTTTGCGTCAAACAGCGCGGTGGAATAGTCCATGGAATCTCGCACCACTGATGAATAGGCACTGCGCATCAGCACAAGCGCCATTGTATCAGCGATCATTTCCAGGGCGTTGCGAATGACTTCAAGAGTTACAGGGTCTGTCTTGTTCATGTCCACTCTCTCACACCGTGGTCAGGCATGTCGAAGAATGATGTTCTGGAAGCCGTCCAAAGATGCCTGCCAACCTGGCGGCACGACGGTGGTTGAGTCCAATTCTTCGATGATCAAAGGTCCTCCAGTAGGCGCAGCGCAGAGGGATTGCCGTGAACAAACCACGGTTTTCAGGTCATCGCCGGCCAGCCCGAAAAAGGTTCTTCTGTAGCCGTTTTTTACGACATTCTCTTCCCGGTGATCCGCACGGAACAGGTCTCGGGGCTCATCCGCTCCGAACTCCCGAATGACGCTCGAGACAATCCTG
>JAPOZE010000051.1 GCA_026706225.1 Acidobacteriota bacterium | reverse complement strand
GATGCCCAATCCTGTAAGCAGTTGATATTGTTCGACTTTTAACCGGACAGTACTGCCTGAGTTCGATTGATATCCAGCTAATGATTATAGGTAAACTGGCGGGAGGCCAGCAACCCCCAGGCCAGGTTTTCCACTCCCTTCCGGCGAGATGGAGATCCCTCGATCAGGGCCTGGAGCCGGGTTTCCTCTTCAGCGGTTGGAAAGCGCGAAAGTGCAGCCAGGTAGAGTTCCCGAACGATCTCCCGGTCGGAGGCGCCGGCCGACAGGAGCCGACTCACACGGCCTTCCTTGGCCGCGATCTTGGTGGTGTAGGTGGAGCCGACCAGCAGGTGCAGGGCCTGCCTGAGGGTGGAACGGTAGTCCCGCCAGGGCATGCTGTCCCGGCTGACGGGACGCCCGTAAACTTCCAGGAACTGGGAGGGTGTAACTTCGGGCACCAGCTCGATGGCCCGGGTCCCCTTGGGCTCGGTGCCTCCACCCACGTACTCGTGAACGGCAAAGGCCTCCTCGATACCGGTCACCCTTGAAATGGCGTCCAGCAGGATCTCGGCCTCCAATCGGCGAGGCAGAGCTCTGGAGTGGTTGACCTCATCCTCCCGGTTGGTCGAGTTGAAGTCTCCTGAAAGCTGATAGGTTCTGGACCGAACGATGGCGCGCATCAGGTGCTTGAGATCGTAGCCGTTGAGACGGAAATCCTCGGCCAGAGCCCCCAGCAGCTCGGGATGGCTGGGGGGGTTGCCGGGCCTGAAATCGTCCACCGGCTCGACCAGGCCCTTTCCGAAGAAGTTGGCCCACACACGGTTGACGATGGCCTGGCTGAAGTAGGGGTTCTCCGGCGACGTCATCCAGTCCGCCAGTTGCTCCCGGGGATTGATGCCCGTGAAAGGGGGCAGTGAGCCGTCCAGGAAACTGGGGGCCACTTCCCGCCGGCGCCGGGGGTGAATCACCTTGGGCCCTTCCGGCTGTTCCTCGTTCCCGGAAACGTCATCCATGAAGACCGAGAGGTCGCGGATTCGGGTCAGTTGTCCGTAGAAGGCGGTAATTCCCCAGAACTGATCCTGGGTCCAGGTCTCGTAGGGATGGTCGTGGCACTGAGCACAGTCCAGGCGTATCCCCAGGAAGACCCGCACGTCCTCTCCCATCTTCTCGTGGGGACGCATGACTTCGCCGCTGATGGACTTGATGAAATGCCGGGTGGGCCCGCCGTTGCCCTGGCCCGCCACCCGTTCCCGGGCCATCTGGTCGTAGGGTTTGTTGCGGGCCAGGCTTTCCCGGATCCAGCTCTTGTAGACGTAGGCATTGCGATAGACCACCCGGAAGAAGTCGGCGAAGCGGAAGGTCCAGTAGTCCACGAATTCGGGTGAGTTCAGCAGCCGCTCGATCAGTTGCTCCCGCTTCAGAGGATCCCGGTCGGCCAGGAATTCGCGCACGCGCTCGGGGGGCGGCAGCGTACCCGTGAGGTCCAGGCAGACCCGCCGCAGGAAGGCGGAGTCGCTCGAGAGTCCTGCCGGAACGATGTGCAGTTCTCGCAACCGATCGAAAACAAGGTCGTCGATGAAGTTGCGTCCGGCTACCTCCGGATAGTCGTCCAGCGGTTGTGGAATCACCCCGCAGCGGACCTGAACCAGCTTCCCGGCCAGCCGTACCGCCACTCTGGCCTGTCCCGGCTTGAGGGCCCGCACCACGCCCGACGGGGTGACGTCAACGACAGCCGGATCGCTGCTCTCGTAAAGCACCTCGGGGCTCAGGTCTTCACCGCGGCCGTCTTCAAAGAAAGCGGTCACCAGCAGTCGCCGCGTAGCTCCGGGCTCCATGATCGCTTCCCGCGGAAAAACCTCCAGGCGTTGGATCCGGGACTCGGACGGGCCGTCCCCGTAGGGAGCCCCCTGGCGAATCCAATCCAGCAGCCTCCGGTAATCGGCCGAGTCCCGCTCGAAACGCTGTCCTCCCCCATGGGGCAGTTCCAGCGCGGGCTTCAGCAGCAATCGGCTCTGTTGCGGCTCTTCCAGGTTGACCCGAGGGTCGAAGGGCTCGGCGGCTTGGGGGGACAACACCTGGTAGACCCCGCCCTTGACGGTCCAGCGGTAGTCCTCCCGGGGATTGATACCATGCAGGGACAGCTTGAAGCCGCCCCGGCCCTTGACCCCGCCGTGGCATTCGCTGCCGTTGCAACCGTTGCGGGTAAAGACCCCGACCACATCCCGAGCGAACCCGAAGGGTCTGGCCCTTCCGGTCCCTTCGATGCGAACCGTCGCCTCCAGCCTCTGTCCGGCAACCTCGGCCCGCAACGTGACCTCCCCATCCCGGCGAGCCGTCAGCAGCCCCTCGGGTTCGACTTGAGCCAATCGGTCATCCGACAGGCTGAATCGGGCTTCCGAGGTAAGATCGACTTCCAGCCCCCGGGAATCTGTGGCCACCACCAGGAAGGATTGAGACGCCCCTTCCCCCAATAACCGTACCTGAGAGGGGATCAGTCGAAAGCCCCGCAGGCCGTTGCGGGCCACGAATTGGTCGGAGCCTGCCGAGCCGTTGGGGCTCGCTGCCGGTTTCACAGGGGGGGTATGGCGATCCCCTTCCGCTTCCAGTTGTCCGGGCGCCAGGATCGGCAGGAGGCTCAGCACCGAAACCCGGACAGGTTTCTTCCAATCGGACATCCCCATGAAACACCTCCGGAACCTGGCGATTCCACCTGCAGGTCCGCTGTCGCTCACGAGCCGGACGCCCGCTCCGGCGAACCGATCACCATGAGCGGAATCTCTCCCACCGGCAGCCGGGCTCCCAGCCGGTTGTCGACCGCCGGCCGCGCCCACACCCTGACCCGGGCCGGCATGTTCGTGAGCGGGGCCTGCTCATCGGCCCGCAACAGGATGACGGCCTTTTCGCTGAACCCCAGGAAGCTCTTGCGGCTTTCGGTGGTGGGCCCGATGGGGCTGGGGGGCTCCACTTCCGTGCCGGTCAGGGGCTCCACCCCCGGCGGCAGACCTTCCAGGCTCAGGGCCACCTGGCCCGAATAACCCTCTTCCAGGCCGGTGGTCACTTTCAGTGTTCTGACCTGGCCCCGCCTGAGATTGATACGATCCCCTTCGAGCTCGAGGTCCCCCACGTGGGGAATGCCGGGGCGAACCAGCACCCGGTAGGCATGGTCCGATCGGCCCTGCTGGGAGGTCAGGTCGCCAACCTGCAGGATGTAGTCCCCGGCGACGCCGAATTCGGCCACCATCTTGGCTTCCAGAGACTCGAAGAAGGCAAGGGACCCGATGCCGCAGGTGCCTCGGTCAGGAAGATGGAGCTTGAGCAGCTCCACCAGAAAAATAGGGTCCTGACGGGTCAATGCGATCTTGCGGTGCTTGTTGTCGAACAACGGGTGGCCGGCGGAATCCAACACCTTGAGGCTGGGACTGAAGGCCGGAGGAGACACCCGCGGGGTTTCCACCTCAAAGACCAGCGTCTGCCCGGCCGCAAGTTGGAATCGGAAGAAATCCACGTCTCCCGGAGCTTCGATACTCCCGCTGATCAGAGCGGGTAGAGAAACAGTCGGGGCCTGCTGGCGGCTTCCGTTGGGCTCTTTTTCTTCAAAGACCACCGGGGCAGGATTGGCGCCACCCGAAGATGGATCGGGCGAGCCGGGTGTGCCCGCGGCCTCCCTCGATTGCGTCCCGTTTTCCGGGCCTGCCTTGGACCGGGACCCATCGCCGGCGGGCTTGACCGTGCGCGCCCAGAGCTGGCGCAGCCGGAGCGGAGTCAACTCCCTGACGTATTGGCGCTCGCTCCACTGGGCCGATTTCCCGGGACCGGGCCATTCCCCGTATGCCGATCCGTCGCCAGCCGGCACGATGCGAAGCTGATAGACGAATTCGGGTTCGGCTTTGCCATAGACTGATCCGACCCCTATCCGATAGCGCCCGCCACGGTCGAAGCGATGGCGCCAGTGCCTGGCCCGCGAGGGTCTGTAACTTCCCTTGTGGCTGAACTCCATCTCCGCCGGTCTGTCGCCGCGCAGCCAGCTTCCCTCGTCCCTGTGGAGCCTGAGTATCTGCCTGAAGGTTTCGGCCGGGCTGAATAGCTGGAAAGCAAGGTCTTCCCCGGCCGTCACCTCCAGCGCGTAGCTGTCCACTTCCCCGTCGCGGGAGAGCCTGCCGTTGAGAATGACCGGAGGACGGACGGTCCGGGGCTTGAAGTCCACCCCGCCGGCATCCTCGGACTCCTCCATGACCGGATCGGAGCTGACCAGAAAGCTCAACGGATTGGAAATCCCCCGTCGGGAAACCAGGTAGAGGGAATGGACCCCGCTCGGGACCGCGGGACCGATCTCCAACTCGAGGTTAACCCGCTGATTGGGCGCCTTCTTCTTGTCTCCATAACCCCTCTCCTCGGCCCCCTTCTCCTGTTCCGAAACCTGGCGGACTTCCAGGATGGCGCCTTTGAGGCCCGGCTCAGGAGACCAGACCGCGTGCACCTCCTGCAGCAACCGACCTTCCACCTCGGCCTTCAGGCGGGTGTCCGGCCGTCCTCCCAGCGGGTAGATCCAGTGGGCCTCCGGCTCGGTGGGTTCTGTATCCGGCGTTTCCTGGGCCACGGCATGGGAAACCAGCAGCAGCAAGGCCAGCAGGGCCGGCCAGAAGCGGTTCGCCCGGGTGGCGGCCCCGCTCCTTTTCCTCGGGCTCAAGGTTTGCCGGTTCACGATTCTCGCACCTTCATGATTTCCAATTCGGTGTTCTTCGCCCCCTCGACCGTCGGCGCTCAAGCCTCGGCATGCTCGCGGGCGATGGCCGCGATCCTGGGCCGATCCTCGGGACGCACGGCCCTGCTCGGTGGCCTGACCGGACCGCCGGCCCGGCCCAGGGCCTCCAGGGCCACCTTGATCCCGCTCACGTGGTAGCCGGGACTGAGGCCTCTGACCCGAGCCATGGGCTGTATCCGCGTCCGGAGTACCTCCTGCATGCGCTCAACCTCTCCCAGCCGCCCCTGCCTGCAAAACTCCCTGCAGGCCTGAGGGACGAAGGTGGCCACGGCCGAGGTGTTGCCGCGGGCCCCGGCCGGCAGAGCTTTCACGGCGTGCCCTTCACCCCGGGCGATCCAGACCAGCCGGTCGGAGACCAGATCCCCCAGTTCCTGTCCCATGGCGATGTCGCTGCTGGAATCTTCGAACCCGAGGACATTGGGAAGCTCCGACAGACGTTTCAGGACCTTGGGCCAATACTTCTCCGTGCCGGTGGGAAAATTGTGGCCCGAAACCGTCGCCAGCACTACCCCGATGTCGATCGACTGCGCCACCTCGGTGAAATACCGAATGGTGCCCTCATCGTATCCGGGAATCCAGTTCCAGTAGGGAGGGGCAAACAGGAGGATGGCGTCGGCTCCGGCTTCCTGGGCGTTGCGGGCCATGATCCTGGTCATGCGGTAGCCGCCGCAAGCCCCCACCACCACCGGCAGCCTGCCCCGGGCGCCCTTGGCCGCGGCCTCCGCCATGGCCCGGTGCTCCTTCAGGTCCAGGGAGAAGATCTCTCCCATGCCGCCCCCGACCACGATGGTGGTGTCCTGGAGCCCGGCATCGGCGTGGTGGGCGATATTGCGGCGAAGCCCCTCGGCGTTGAAGCTGCCGTCGGAATGAAAGGGAGTCACCATGAAGCAATGGACGCCCTGGATGCGCTCGCGAAGGCGGTCCATGTTGTGGCGGTTGGGGGAAGGCTTGCGGGCCGAGCCGGCGGTCGGGGGTCGCAAGGCTGCCGCTCCGGCAATCAGGCCCACCTTTTTGAGCAGCGCTCTGCGGCTGGAGCCGGGCATCGTCGGGTCTCCTCCCACCCTCACATCAACTCTGGCGTTGACAGCATGTTACCACCGCAGGGGCGAGGCGCACAATGCCGTCCGGGGGTGCGATTTTCGTGATTAAGGGGATGGAATGTGCAGGGTCTCGGAACCCGGAATCGCAGGTCGTTGCCGGTTGATGAATGTCTGGGGAGCTTGGCCCCTGCGAGTTCACCTACCGGAGCCGTTGCGATCAGGGCAGGAGTTTCAAGAGTCCATCGGGTATGATGGCCGGCGCAGGAGTCCCGGGCTTCTGGCGAAACTTCGAGAACCAACGGCATCTGACCACATCAGGAGAAGTCATGCGGCTACGCAAAACCAACAGGCTGCCCCGTCTCCGCCACCTGCTCATTGGCCTGCTGCTGCTCGAATGGCCGCTGCACGGGGGCGAACCCGGAACGCCGGCGGATCTCAGGGTCAACGCACAACGCCTCCAGGAGCGCATCGAACAAATGGCCCGCATCGGAGGGAGTCCTCAGGGAGTGACCCGCCTGGCATTCACCGAGGCCGACCTCAGCGGCCGGGCTTACGTGAGCCGACTCATGCAGGAGGCCGGTCTGGAGGTCCGAGTCGACGAAGCCGGCAACCTGTCGGGACGCTTGCCGGGCATATTGCCCGGACTCGCCCCCATTGTGCTGGGATCCCACATCGACACCGTGCCTCTGGCCGGCGCCTACGACGGCGTGCTGGGAGTGATGGCGGCCATCGAGTGCGTCCAGGTGCTGGGGGAGATTGGAATCCCGGTCCGACACCCGCTGGAAGTCATCGTCTTCGCCAACGAGGAAGGAGGCTTGACCGGCAGCCGCGCGCTGGCGGGCCGGATCAACGCCCAGGCGCTGGAGGAATCCAGTCGCAGCGGCATGTCCGTCCGGGCGGGGATTGCAGCCCTGGGCGGCAATGCCGACCGAATCTCCCAAGCCATCCGCCGGCCTGGAGAGGTGAAAGCCTACCTGGAGCTGCACATCGAGCAGGGAGGCAGCCTGGAGTCGGAGGGGACAGACATCGGCATTGTGGAAGGATTCGTCGGGATCCGCTGGTGGGACGTGACCGTGACGGGTTTTGCCAACCACGCCGGAACCACACCCATGAACGCCCGCCGGGACGCCTTGCTGGCAGCCGCCAGGCTGGTGATCGCGGTCAACCGGGCCGCCACGAGCCTGCCCGGAAGACAGGTGGCCACGGTGGGGCGCATCAGGGCCGAGCCGGGAGCGCCCAACGTCATTCCCGGACGGGTGGAATTGAGTCTGGAACTGCGCGATCTCGCCAAACCCAAGCTGGACCGGGTATTCCAGGAAATCCGGCGCCGGGCGCGACTCATCGGGAAGGAAACCGACACCGAGATCGAGTTCAACGAAATCGACATCGGGGTGGAGCCGATCCTGACCGACCCGAATCTGCAGGGGGCCATCCGGCTAACGGCCGAGGCCCTGGGGCTGAGCTACAGCCTGCTGCCCAGCGGGGCCGCCCACGATGCCCAGAACATGGCCCAAATCGCTCCCTCGGCCCTGATCTTCGTCCCCAGCGTGGGCGGGGTCAGCCACTCGCCACAGGAATACACCGAACCGCGGGACGTCGCCAACGGCGCCAACCTGCTGCTGCACACGCTGATCCGGCTGGACCGGCCGGCAGCCCCTTGACCGGTCGGGCGCGCGTTCCCAAATCGTGTCTGAGACAACGGGAAAAGAGTTGTCCAGGAAGAAAAACGACGAACCACGAATGGACACGAATGAACACCAATGAACTGCAAGATGAGTTGTCAATCAGGTAAGGGTGTCAACCGATTTCGAGTGGGCTGTGTCCGGCACCAAGGACCCCGACGTTGTTCACAAACGCACACTCGATCATTGAGCCAATTGGCTTCCTTCAGGAGGGTGCCCCCGTTGGGGGGAATAGGACCACGAATTCATACGAATGGGCTCGAATGATTTCACTGAATCAGTCGTTCCCTTTCAAGGTGTTGAGGTTTGAAATCAGGAATGAATCCGCCTCTGAGTTGCGCTATCTTCAGGTTATTCAAGAGTCATTTGTGTTCATTCGTGTCCATTTGTGGTTCGCCTTTATTGGCAGTCGGCCGTTTTCCCTCGCATGATCGGCACGGCACGGCGTAGGCTGAACCTTTGCGGTAACTTCCCAGGCTACGCTGAAACGACCGTCTCTCTTCGACCGGAAACCGGGGACGGCAGCCGGCCGGCTACCCGGGGGTTTCCGTGTGCAGATCCCATCCCCCCAGCTCCCAAACCCTTAAGTTGGTGGGCCGGAAGGGAGGCTGACCCGAAGCCATCCAGTCAGACACCTCTTCCCGGTGTCCCAGCCGCAGAACATTGCGCACTCTGTGGGTCCCGTCCCAGAAGAAGAGGTGCTCCACCCCGGCCTCGTAGAGCTGGTGCGCCTTGCGGTATTGAGCCTCCTTCGTCAGGAACCGCGGCATCATGTTCAGGGCCACCCGGGCTCGGGTGCCCTTGACCAGAGAGACAAACCACTCCACATCCTCGGGGTTCTCCCAGCTCGGTTCGCCGTCCCACGTGTTTGGGCCAACCTTGTTTCCATAGGCTCCTATCCGCTCGACCGAGGAATAGGGGACGATCACATCCACCAGACCTTCCTCGACCCAGGTGGCCAAGTCCATCCCAAAGAACAGGTTTTCTTCGCCATTGGAAACCACGGTCGTGATCTCGAAGGGCTTTTCCCGCTTCAGTTCCAGAGCCACCTGGTCCAGCTCGGCCCGCAGCTCTCTCATGAACTGGGTCAGGAACCGTGAACGGTGGTGCATGAAGCGAGGATCATTCTCCGGAAGCTGGCGCGGGTCCAGGCCGTACTCTTTCTGAAACCCTTCAACCACCGGCGCCTCGTAGGCCACCAGCGGCGGGCGGCGATTGTAGAGAACCGCCACTCCGTCGATAGGATTTTCCGTGGCCACTTCACGAAAGAGCGACACCACGTAGCGCCGAGTCTCGGGGAAGGCATAGGAGATACGGGGCATGGGCTTGCCCTCGCGATTCATGCAGACCAATTCCGGGTGCCGTTCATAAAAGCTGGCGCCCGGAAGCGTCGGACCATAGTTGTCCGGGTAGATGAAGCCCCCGGGACGGTAGGAGGCATGGAACTCTATTCCCACCTGGCGGGCGTACTCGGCAGCCACCAGAAAGGGGTCCACCCCGTTCTCGTGGTAGGCCTTCCAGCTCTCGGCCCACCAGCGGCTGTGGGGGCTGGTAAAGAAGGGACGGCCCCCTGCCGCTCGGGTCAAGTCCAGCGAGTGGTCCCGGGCGATCTTGGAGATACGCTTGGCGCGGTCGCCGGTACCGAATTCCCAGTAGACCCGGGCCACGTCGGAATGACGCAGCGGTTCCAGTTGATCCCGGATTTCCTGCTCGGTTCCGCTGCGATCGATCACTCCGGCGTCGTTATGGATGAACAGTCTCTTGGTGTCCTTGCGACTCCGGTCAGTCCGGATGGATTGCACCTGCTCCTCGGGGAGGGGCACCAGCTTGATGTAGGCGACCCAGGCGTGCACCGCCATGGGCTCGGTGATCTGCTTGAAGACGATGTCCCTGCTGGTGAGGTCCGCTTCCTTCCAGAAGATATCATCGATGAAATGCTCCTGATGGTCCTTGGCTCCCTCGAGCCCCGTCAGGGTGGCGAAGGCTTGTTCGTCGCTCAGGCGGACCCGAACCCGCCTGGGGCCGGTGAACGGTTCGCGGTAGATGCCGATGTAGATCCGGTGCCATCCTTCCCGCTGCAGCGGATAGGTGATTTCAGGTGGCCGGTTGTCCTCGGCGGCCACCAGCAGGTTGCCGCTGATGGAATCGGTGGCGTAGGAGAGCAGCCGCCAGGTGCCATGTTTCCACTCGCTGGCCAGGGCGGAAGCCGGCCGGCACTTCTCCATGTCTGTGAGATAGATGGCGTTGGCCGCTGAATCCGCCTCGGAAATGCCGGCCGCGGGTTGCTCTCCGGGAGGAAGCGCCACCGAACAACCCGTGCAGAGGATGGCCGCTGAAAGGAGCAGGCAGGCCGGCCACCCGAAGGTCGCCTGATTTCTCATCCGTGTCATATTCATAAGCCTTAAGCCTCCGGGGCCTTCATGTCGGCCAGCATCTCGTCGGTGATGTTCTTTCCCAGGACGAACTGCTTGCGGTCGGCGTACCAGAAGACTCGACGGCCGTCCCTCTCGGTCAGGCTGGCGTACATGGCCAGCCACCAGAGCCGCGTCGTTCCGGCGGTCACCTTTTGCGTGTCGAAGAGAAACTTGGGCTCGCTGAACCACAGGGGCTGTTCCGCCCGGGGGCGAAATTCTCCCACCGTGATGTAGACGGGCCGGCGGGCGTCCATGTCCCAGGGACCGGTGGCCCCGTCCCGGTAGCCGGAGTGATTGTGGAAGAAGAACAGGTAACGGCCGTCCGCCAGGCGGTAGAGGGGCTCGGGCGACTTGGG
The DNA here is from genome assembly GCA_026706225.1 of Acidobacteriota bacterium. The sequence continues at coordinate 1,309 of JAPOZE010000051.1, read as the reverse complement.
GTGCTCGACCTTGGCGCCGTTGTCTCGAAAGCGCATGGGTTGGGTGGGGCGCCAACTGTGGCCGTGGTCATCGGAAACGGTGTACCAGATATAGCCGGTCACCGTCCTCATGGTGGTGAACAATCGCCCGTCCGGCAAAAGCACCAGACCCGGCTCCTGGGCCAGGCTGTAGCCGCGGGAGTGCTCGGGTTCGATGTTGGGCGAGACTCGAATGGTCCCGGCCTCGTCCGGCAGCCAGGTGATTTTCAGGTCCCTGGGATGGGGGCCCTCATCCACATTCTCGAAGCGCATCAACTCGATGCCGCTGTCGCCGTGGTTGCGATTGCCCCCGATGGGCCGGGGATAGGCCATGGGGCTGCTCCAACGGGTGAATCCCACGATCATCCGATCCTTGGCATCGCGGATGGGCTGCTGCCAGACGATACCCGTCGGATGAACCCTTGGATCGGGGTGGTCGAAGCGGGTCCTCCGCCAAGGGATGTCCACGCCGCTCGCGACCCAGGTGTGGCCATCGTCATCCGAGTACTTCACCCGCAAGGGCGAGGAATAGAGCCCCCCGTCGCCGTAACCCAGGTGCTGGTTGTAAAGGCAGTACATTCTTCCCGAGCGGCTGATCAGGGGAAACCCCAGGGAAGGAACCATGTTCTTGTACTTGGACTCGTCGATGGCAAGAGTCGGGGACCAGGTCTGTCCACCATCCCGGCTGCGCGAGCAGACCACTCTGAGGTCGGGGGAACTCTCATGGGAGCCCTGGGTCCACATGCACATGAGATCGCCCCCAGGGGTGTAAAAGACGTGAATGTGATCGGAATACTCGTCCCGTTCCCCCGGAGCCTTCTGCAGATAGACGGCATAGTCGGGGGTGGTCCGTTTCCAGTCGTCGGTGTAGCAATTCCCGTTGGGCATCTTCGATTCGTCTCCCTTCGATGTCGGCGTTTCCGGGCCTGGCGCCGACCCGGCTTCATGTCGGTGAATCCAGCAACTAATCTATTCGATGTTCCAGGACAACTCAAAGAGAAAAGCACGCCCCGGAACGTCGATCTCCGAACACGAACAGACGAGAGTGATCGGATCACTCGCTCAACGCAGTTCATCTCCGGTCGTGCTGCAATTGCGGCTCCTTTTTGAGATTGACTCTACCCGGGGTTGAATATATGTTTCCGATCTTGCAGCCGGGGAATTCGGCCGCGTTCAACCCAGCGAGGAATCCACCATGAGTCCCGATCAACCCCTGAAATACGGCATGTTCCTGATGCCTATCCACAACCCGGCCAAGCCCATGGCCCAGTGCTACGACGAGGATCTGGAG
>JAPOZE010000498.1 GCA_026706225.1 Acidobacteriota bacterium | reverse complement strand
GTTGGGAGAGCCCCGAAAGCTCCAGAATCGTGGGGGTTACGTCCAGCAGGCTGACCGGCGTGTCGATCACTTTCCCGGGCTTGATATGGCCAGGATAACGGACAATCAGAGGGACTCTCAGGATGGAGTCGTAGAGGTGGCGTCCGTGGCCGACGTAGTCGTGCTCTCCCAGGCTTTCTCCGTGGTCGGATGTCAGAATCAGTAGCGTCGAGTCCCGGACTCCCGCCTTGTCCAGGGCCCTCAGCAGCAGACCCAGGTGGTGATCGACATAGCCGATTTCCGAGTCATAGCGGCGGATGCGATCCCTCATGGCGGCGCTGACATCGGCGGGGGTTGTAGCTGCATGCCCATTGGTCGCCGGGTCGGCGAAATCCTTTCTCAGGTGGTAGGGGGCGTGCGGATCGAAGTAATGCACCCAAAGGAAGAAGGGCTCCACCCGCTGATCTTTGAGCCAGGCAATGGCCCGCGGCGTGACGTCTTCCGCGAAGCGGCTGGAGCTCAGGAACTGATAGCTCCGCTTCATGTCCTGGTCGTAGACCTGGAACCAATGGGAGAAGCCGGTCAAGTGGGAAACCAGCGGCCAGGCGCTGACGAAGGCCGCGTTGAAATAACCGAAGCGACGCAGTATCTGGGGCAGGTACAGCCACTTGGAGTCCTTGGGGATGGGGACGCCGTTGATACGCACCCCGTGCTCTTGGGGATATCGGCTGGAGAAGAGGGAAACGTGCGAAGGACCGGTCAGAGGGATGGTGCAGTAGGCGTGCTCGAATCGAACCCCCTCGGCAGCCAGAGCGTCCATGTTGGGACTGGTCTTGCGGTGGTAGCCGTAACAGGAAAGATGGTCGGCCCGCAGGGTATCGATGGTGACCAGCAGAATATTGGGCGGATCGGCGGCCTCGGAAGGGTGCTGGCCTGCGGCCGGTATCGCTGCACTCAGCAGTACGGCCAAGCAGCCAAGGGCTGTTGAATTCATGGCAACGTGCTGGACCGGAAGAAGCAGCCCCTCGCGGCGGAATCGGCAGAGCCTGCCTGTCCCTGAGGATCAGCGGCTATTGTACGACAGATCCGTCACCCCGCCGCCGGAAAGTTTCGCCGTCGGGGATGAGTTCGCAATGAGCGAGCCTGTTTCACCGATGGCCGGACACGTCGGCTCTCGATCCGCGAAGGGGAGGCAGGGACGTGAAACCCGAAGTCACCCAATCGATCACGAGGAGGCCGAGGCCCGGTGATCGCGTTCCTTGACAGCGGCCTATCGAGAGTCCGACAATCCTCAATCGGTTCGCTTGACGGCTCGCCGTGGTTTGCGCGTGTCCGCCACCGCGGCTCCGGTGCGGCACGAGCCTGACCCTTGGATACAGGTCGATCGGGACGGGTTCCGGATCCGGTGCGATTCAGGGGTGCTGCCTGCCGCTGAGGGTAGAGCGAGCACGCGGGCCAACGTCTTGCGAAACCGGCAAGGGAACGACGGACTCGAACCGGAGCCATGGGGGTGCGGATGCAGGATAGCGAACAGGGCGGCTTGAGGATGACCCCGCAGGCCATGCGGCGATTGGCGGTCAGGGCGACGGAACTACTCGTCGAGCGCACCAGCGGACTGCAGGAGTCGAAAACCTGGGACGGGGAGTTCCGCGACGGGCTGGAGCAACAGTTGGGAGGCTCTCCGCCCGAAGGCGGCCGCCCCGCCGAGGAGGTTCTGGAGCAGGCCGTGCGGGAGGTGCTCCCTTACGCGGCACGGCTGGATCATCCCCGTTTTTTCGGTTTCGTGCCCTCGTCCACCACCTGGCCGGGCGTGCTGGCGGACTTTCTCGCCGCCGGCTTCAACATCAACTCCTGCACGTGGCTCGTGTCGAGCGGGACCAGCCAGTTGGAACTCGTGGTCGTGGACTGGCTGCGTGGCTGGATCGGCTATCCGGAGAGCGCCGGCGGGCTGCTGACCAGCGGCGGCTCGGCGGCGAGCGTCGAAGCGCTGGTGGCGGCGCGGGAAGCGGCGGGGCATCCGGACCGGCCCGCCGTCTATATGAGCGATCAGAGCCACAGCGCCTTGAAGCGGGCCGCGCTGATCGCCGGGGTGCGCCGGGAAAACATCCGCCTGGTGGGCTCCGGAGACGACTTTCGCATGGACGTGGCCGAATTGAGCCGGCTGGTGGCCGAGGACCGCGCCAACGGTCTGACGCCCCTCGCGGTGTGCGCCAACGCCGGCAGCGCCAGCACGGGCTCGATCGACCCGCTGGGGGCGATGGCCGACTTTTGCGCGCGGGAAGGCGTCTGGCTGCACGTGGATGCTGCCTACGGCGGATTCGCCCTGGTGACGGAGGACGGCAAGGAACTGCTCAAGGGTATCGAGAGGGCCGACTCCGTCGGGATGGACGCGCACAAGTGGTTCTTCCAACCCTATGAGGCCGGTGCGCTCATGGTGAAGGACGTGCAGCACCTGGAGAGTGCATTCGCGATCGGACACGATGTCCTGCAAGACACCGTGTGGGGCGCCAATCACCCGAACTTTGCGGACCGGGGCCAGCAATTGAGCCGGGCGGCGCGGGCACTGAAGATCTGGATGTCCGTGCAGACCTTCGGAATGACCAGGTTTCGCGCGGCGGTCCAGAACGGGCTGGACCTGGCGCGCCGCGCCGAGGAGTACGTCGAGTCCAGTCCGATGCTGGAATTGACGGCGCCCGTGTCATTGGGCGTCGTCTGCTTTCGGGTGAACCCCGCCGGCGGTCGCCGCGACCAGGAAACCCTGGAGGAGGTCAATCGGAAGGTGCTGGTGCGTGTGTTCTGGGACGAGATGGCGTTCTTCTCGTCCACCTCGCTGAAGGGGATTTTCTCACTGCGGATATGCATCCTGAATCACACGACCACCTGGGAGGACGTGCGCAAGACGCTCGATTCGGTGGTTCGGCTCGGACAGGAAGTATTGGCGGAAGAGTGAGAAGGTGCCGGAACGTAGCCACGACGGACACGCGCGCTGGCCTCCTGGACGACCCCGGCCGAGACGCTCTCTCCCCTGAAACTGACTCCCACCTTCGTGCCTCGTGGCGCAGACGAGGCTCCCCGTCGGCCCCGGTTGAAACGGGTTTCGAGTTGTGTATGATCTTGGGACGCCGCCGGCAGGTTTCACCAAAGCGACAGATTGCGAATTCTCTTTAGGCCGTATAGGAGGTCCTGATGGATGTTTCCTGGAAAAAATACATGCAGGTCGGACTGGTACATTTCATGGCCTTTCCCGAGGTGCTCACCGGGGAGGGTCCGGTTCTGGAGACCTTGGAGTCGGTCGTGACCGACGATTTCTTCGACGTCATTGAAATCACCACCATACGGGATCCCGAGGTTCGAAAGACGGCTCGGGAGATGTTGGAATCCGGCAAGATCGTGGTCACCTACGGCAGCCAACCGGTGCAGTTGGTCAACAAGCTCGATCTCAACAGCCTGGATGGCGCCACCCGCCAGGCTGCGATAGACCGCTGTCTTGCCTGCGTGGATGAAGCCGTGGAGATGGGGTGCCGCGGGGTTGCCTTTCTGAGCGGACCTCACCCGGGCGAGGAAAAACGTCGGATCGCCACCGACCTGCTGGTGGATTCCTTCGACAGAATCTGTTCCCATGCCGCCTCGCAAGGCGATCTCAAGGTGGTCGTGGAGACTTTCGACTTCGACATCGACAAGAAGGCCCTGATCGGTCCCAACGCCCAGGCGGTGAGCTTTTCGGAGCGGGTGAGGCAAAAGCACGACAATTTCGGCCTCATGCTCGACTTGAGCCATTTGCCTTTGCAGAGAGAAACCACCCGGGAGGCGCTCCAGGTGGCCAAGGACCACCTGGTGCATGCCCACATGGGGAATTGCGTCATTAGGGACGCCGCTCATCCGGCCTATGGCGACCAGCACCCTCGCTTCGGCGTTGCCGGCGGAGAAAACGATGTGGCCGAAGTGGTCGAGTACATCAGAACCCTGATCGACATCGGATATCTCCGGGAGAACCAGCCACGCATCCTGAGCTTTGAAGTCAAGCCCATGGCCGGCGAGAGCAGCCCGATCGTGCTGGCCAACGCCAAGCGGACCCTGCGTGAGGCCTGGGAACTGGTGTAGGGAGAGCAACCCATGCCGCTGCTTGAAATGCAGGCCATCACCAAGCAGTTCCCGGGAGTGCTGGCGCTCGACAAGGCCAACCTGTCGGTGGAGGCAGGAGAATGCCACGCCCTGGTGGGGGAGAACGGCGCCGGGAAGTCAACTCTGATGAAGATCCTGTCCGGCGCCTACCATCCCGATGCCGGCCGGATCCGGTTCGGCGGCCGATTCCATCAGGTGGACTCGCCCATCGTGGCCAGGAACCTGGGAATCACCATGATTCACCAGGAGTTGAACCTGCTTCAGGGGATGACGGTGGCCGAAAACATCTTCCTGGGCCATGAAATGGCGCGGGGACCCCTGGGATGGCTGGACCGGGAGGCGATGGAACGCCGCTCGGAGGAGTTGCTGGCCAGCTTCGGTCAGACAATGAGCGGTTGCGTACCGGTAAGGAGCCTGAGCCTGGCCCAGCAGCAGATGGTGGAGATCGCCAAGGCGTTGTCGGTGCGGTCCCGCCTCATCATCATGGATGAGCCTTCAGCCATCCTCACCGAACGCGAGCTGTCGGAGCTCTTCGGCCTGATCGGACGCCTCAAGGATCAAGGGGTATCGGTGATCTATATCTCCCACCGGCTGGAGGAGATCTTCAACGTGTGCGATCGAACCACCGTGATGCGGGACGGGCGCACCATTGCCACCCGGCCGACCACGGAGCTGGACCGGGAGGAAGTGATCCGCCTGATGGTGGGCCGCGAGCTCAAGTCGTCGGTCCGGCGGGCCGCGACCCGCCCGGGTGCGGAAGTGCTTCGCCTGGAAGGCATTGGACAGGCGGGAAAACTGGAAGACATCAACCTCAGGCTTTGCCGGGGAGAGATCGTGGGACTGACCGGCCTGGTAGGCGCCGGGCGGACCGAGTTGGCCAGGGTCCTGTTCGGGGTCGAGCCACCCGATCGGGGACGGATGGTCCTGGAGGGGAAGCCGATCCGGCCGCAATCGCCTCGCCAGGCCATTGACCTCGGAATCGGACTGTTGACCGAGGACCGCAAGTCTCAGGGCCTGGTGCTCGGCATGCGGGTGCGGGAGAACACCACGCTGTCCCGGTTGGGCAAGCTGATCCGTTGGGGCCTGGTGGACTCGTTCCGGGAAAGAGAAAACGTGCAGGATTTTATCAGGCAGCTCGCAATCAAGACCCCCTCGACCGAGGAGCAGGTTCGCAATCTGAGCGGCGGGACCCAACAGAAGGTGGTGTTGAGCAAGTGGCTCTTCACCCGGAGTCGCATCCTGATTTTCGATGAGCCCACGCGCGGCATCGACGTCGGCGCCAAGGAGGAGATCTACCGGCTGATGCTTCGGCTGGTCGATCAGGGGATCGCCATTCTCATGATCTCCTCCGAGCTTCCCGAGGTGCTCAGGCTGTGCGACCGCATTCTGGTGATGCATGCGGGCCGCATTACCGGTGAGCTGTCTCGGGAAGAGGCCGGCCAGGAGAAAATCATGGCTCTGGCGATGGGAGTCCTCCCGCCGGCGGGCAAGGGAATGGATGAGTCCGGCGCCGGCGGATCCGTTCAGCCTGCCATCGGGCCGTCATCGGGCGGGTAGCATGAAGCGCTTTGCCGTCGGAGTCGACCTGGGCGGGACCAACCTGAAGCTGGGAGCCATAGCGGAAGACGGCGAGCTGCTGGAACACCTGGAAGTGGCGGCGGATGCGAGACGGGGCCCGGAAGTTGTGGTGGGTCGCATGTGCCGGGCCATCCTGGAACTGCGGGACCGCTGGGTTGGCCGGTACGCTCTGGCCGGGATCGGCGTGGCGGTGGCCGGCATCATGAAGCTCCCCCTGGGCTCGGTGATTGCAGCTCCCAATTTGCCGGGCTGGGCCGGGTTCAATGTCCGCAACCGGGTCCGCCGGGAGTTGGAGGCTCCCTTTATCCTGGAAAACGACGCCAATGCCGCGGCGCTGGGAGAGAAATGGATGGGTGTGGCCAGGGACATGAACCACCTGGCTTTTCTTACCCTGGGGACCGGCATCGGCGGGGGTTTGATCCTGAATGGCCGCGTCTGGCACGGAGCCAAGGGGATGGCCGCCGAATTGGGACACATCAACATTCGGCCGGAAGGGCGCTTGTGCAACTGCGGCAACCGGGGTTGCCTGGAGGCCTACGCATCGGCCACGGCCGTGGTCAGATGCGCGACCGAACTGGTGGACTCCGGCCGGGCCAGCCCGGATCTGGAGCGACTGGTCCGCGGGGGGGCGCCGCTCACCGCCGATCGGGTCTACCGGCTGGCCCGGCAAGGCGATGAATCCGCCGGCCTGCCGTTTCAGGAAATGGGCGCCGCCCTGGGGATCGGCATCGCCAGCTTCATTCACATCTTCGACCTGGAGGCCGTGGTGCTGGGAGGCGGAGCCATCGAGGCCTGGGACGCATTTCAGGAGCCGATGTTCGCCGAAGCGAGACGGCGTTCCTTCGTGCAGCAGGCGGACCCGCGGCCGATTCTCAGATCCGGTCTGGGCAGCCGGGCCGGAATTTACGGCGCCGCCTGCCTGGGATTTCAGGGGGGTCATTGATCGAAGGAATAGCCACGCTCCATTCTCTCTCCCGATCGGGGGAACGGCGCCGCCTGCCTTCCTTGACAGCCTTTTGTGAAAAATGTTACAAAGCGCCCTGTTTTTGCCCGAGAGCTTCCTGGTGGATAGTGACCTATTGATTTGATCAGCGCGCTGCGCATTGTTTTGATCTCGGTGCAGTCATTCAACGAGTGGCCGCAGGCCTCGGGCGCGAGCGACTTCAACTTGGCGGAGAGCATGACAAACCTCTCCGACCCCGCTTCCGGAAACTATCCACTATCCACTCTTCACCAGCCACTTCCAGAGAGGTAGTCGCCCATGTCCTTTAACGGGGTGGAGATCCCCAAAGAGGGATCCAAGATCGAGCTGACTCGGGGCCAACTGAAGGTTCCGGCCAATCCAATCATCCCCTTCATCGAGGGGGACGGGACCGGCCGCGACATCTGGAGAGCCGCGGTGCGGGTTTTAGACGCCGCCGTGGAAAAGGCCTTTGCCGGAGATCGGAAGGTTTGCTGGTACGAGGTCTTCGCCGGGGAAAAGGCCTATCGCAAATTCGGGGAGTGGCTGCCCAACGACACCCTGGATGCGATCAGGACCTTTAGGGTGGCCATCAAGGGGCCCTTGACCACGCCGGTCGGAGGAGGCATCCGAAGCTTGAACGTCACCCTTCGCCAGGTGTTGAATCTCTATGCCTGCGTTCGCCCGGTGAAGTATTTCGCCGGGGTGCCGTCCCCGGTCCGGGCGCCCGAGAAGATGAACGTGGTGATCTTCCGGGAGAATACCGAAGATGTCTATGCCGGCATCGAGTGGCAGCAGGGCAGCCGGGAAGCGGCCCAGTTCATCGATTTTCTGGGCGAGCGCCTGGGCAAGAAGATCAGGGCCGATTCGGGCATCGGAGTCAAACCCATCTCCATCACGGGGACTTGCAACCTGGTTCGCCGCGCCGTTGGCTATGCCATCAAGCACGGCCGCAGAGTCGTGACCCTGGTCCACAAGGGCAACATCATGAAGTTTACCGAAGGGGCCTTCCGGGACTGGGGCTACCAATTGGCCCGGGAGGAGTTTCCCGAGGAAACCATCGCCGAAGACGAGGTCTGGAGCAAGCATGGGGGAACAGTTCCCGAGGGCAAGATCATGATCAACGATCGCATCGCCGATTCCATGTTCCAGCAGGTGCTCACCCGCTCAGCCGAGTATGACGTTCTGGCCACGCCCAACCTCAACGGCGACTACCTGTCGGACGCCTGCGCCGCTCAGGTCGGAGGACTGGGGATTGCTCCCGGGGCCAACATCGGCGACGAATACGGGGTTTTCGAAGCCACCCATGGAACGGCTCCCAAGTATGCCGACCGGGACGTCATCAATCCGGGGTCGGTCATCCTGTCGGGGTCCATGATGTTCGAGCACCTGGGTTGGACGGAGGTTTCGGAGTCGATCGAGGAGGCCTTCGGCCAAACCATCCTTCAGAAGAAGGTCACCTATGACCTGGAACGGCTCATGAGCGGGGCCACCAAGTGCAGGACCAGCGAGTTTGCCGACGCCATCATCCGGAACATGGGATAGTCCCGTCCCGTTGGTGAAAAGGGGACCAGGCTCATAAGAGAACTCGCTGCCGCAGCCGGGCAGGGAACTGCGACCCCGACCGACAGCGGCCGCCGAATCGAGAGGAGCGATGTCGATGAGAAGAAAAGTGACGATCGTGGGATCGGGAAATGTCGGCGCCACCGCCGCTCATTGGATCGTGGACAAGGAATTGGCGGATGTGGTGCTGATCGACATCATCGAGGGCGTTCCCCAGGGGAAGGCCCTGGATCTGCTGCAATCGGGACCCGTGGAAGGATTCGACTCCCACCTGGTGGGGAGCAACGACTACAGGGACTCGGCCGACTCGGACATCGTCGTCATCACGGCCGGCCTGCCTCGAAAACCGGGAATGAGCCGGGACGACCTCCTGATGAAGAACTACGAAATCGTCAAGGGGGTCACCGAACAGGTGGTCAGATACTCCCCCGGATGCATTCTGATCGTGGTCAGCAATCCTCTGGATGCCATGGTGCAGACAGCCTACAGGGTCTCCGGCTTTCCCAAGAACCGGGTGATCGGCATGGCGGGCATTCTGGATTCGGCGCGGTTCAGGACCTTCATCGCCCAGGAACTGTCGGTTTCAGTGGAAAATGTCCACGCTTTTGTGCTGGGCGGACATGGCGACACCATGGTTCCGATGCCGCGCTATTCGACCGTGGCGGGAATCCCCATTACTGAACTCCTGCCCCAGGAGCGAATCGACGCCCTGGTCGATCGCACCGCCAATGGAGGCGCTGAAATCGTGGGCTTGCTCAAGACCGGGAGCGCCTACTATGCTCCCTCGGCCGCGGTGACGGAGATGGTCGAGGCCATCTTCAAGGACAAGCGCAAGATTCTCCCCTGCGCCGCTTTTCTGGAAGGGGAATATGGGGTGGATGGGCTCTTCGTAGGCGTTCCGGTGAAGCTCGGTCGGAACGGAATCGAGGAGATCGTGCAGATCGACCTCCGGCCGGAGGAAGATGCGGCTTTGAAAAAATCGGCGGCCGCCGTCAAGGAACTGGTCGAGATCATCAAGGTCTGAACTCCGGGTCTGGCCGTCCCGCCGTTGACGGCGTCCCGGCCTGCATCATCGCGGTGGCGGCAGTTTCAGGCGAATGACCTCGTAGCTTTCCTGGCGGTCGAAGATCTTTCCCGGAAAGAGCCAACTGATCAGCAGTCGCAGCAGGCCGAAACCCAGTCCCACCACCAGGGTGATCCCGATCACCGTTCCCACGTAGAGGAACACGCTCAGCATCATCCGTCCCACCGACAGGGGCTCCGCCTGGGGGTCCCAGCTCACCGAGGAAATATAGGAGACCTTGTCCAGGAAGGATGAGGCGATCTCCGGGTCGGTCGAATCCAGGACCATGACCACCAGAGGACCTTCCCGCTTGTAGAAGACCTGCCAGTCGGGGTGTTGCCGCATCAACTGCCGGTAACCGCTTTGGAGATACTTGCCGGCCAGTTGCTGGGTCGGGTAGATCATCAGCAGAATCCTGGCCGACCCGCTGGGCTGCCGAAAGTCCGCCAGCAGGGCCTCGGCCCCGTGGGCCAGACCAAACAGGTCCTCCCGCCCCAGCGGGATCCTGAGGCTCAAGGCCCGATGCCCCATCAGGAACACCTCGCTGCCCGCAACCCGGTGTTCCCGGGGCAAATAGTCCGCAAGCGAGGGAAGCACCCAGTCGGAAGGCATGGACCGGGCCAGGAACCGGCCGGCTTCGAGGGCCGCGACGCGCCCGCCGGGAAGGGCAGGCCGCCGGATCCTGACGTAGAATTGGCTTTGAGCGAAGGCCAGCCATTGATCGCTCTCTTCGGCCAGCCTGGGGAAACCCTGGGGAACCCGGGAATCGGACTTCCTGTAGAGGGTGAAGAGCCCATAGGCAGCCGGGGCGTCCAACATGCGATAGATCCGGATTTCAAGGGAACGGTTGCGGCAGCGAAGCTTCTGTCGGCTGAGGTCGTGGAATCCGTACTCCGTCAGGATTTCGGTCTCCCCGGGCTCGAATGCGGCCGGATCGGCCAGGGTGTGTCGGGCCAGGGGACCCAGGGGCGCGCAGCCGGTCTCCTGAGACAGCCTTTCCAGGAGCGTTTCCAGTTCGACCGGTGCGCCGGCTGCCGGGTGGGGCAGGGCCATCCCCAGCAGCACCAGCATGAGCAGTAGCTTCACTTCGTTACCTGTTGTGCCGAGCTCAAGTCAGCCCGAAAGGACAAAGTAGATCGCAAAGGCGACGGCGGCCCCGACCATCAGCGCGTGCAGCTCCCGGCGCTTGCCGGCCGCCAGCTTCAAAAAGGTGTAGCTGATGATTCCGGCCCCGATGCCGTTGCTGATGGAGAATGTAAAGGGCATGAGCAGCAGGGTGAGGAAGGCGGGAACGCCTTCTCCGACACGACGCCAGGAGATATCCTGCACAACGCCCATCATCAGGAATCCCACCAGGATCAACGAGGGCGCCGTCGCCTGCTTGGGAACGATCCCCGCCAGGGGGCTGAAAAACATGCCCAGCAGGAAGAGCAGGCCCACCACCACCGAGGTCAAGCCGGTGCGCCCTCCTTCGGCGATCCCGGCCGCACTTTCGATATAGGTGGTGTTGCTGCTGCAATTGGACAGCCCTCCTGCAACGGCGCCCAGGGAATCAACCAGCAACACCCGGTGGATCCCGGGAAGTCTTCCGTCCTTTTGAAGGAAACCGCCCTCTTCCCCCAGTCCCACCACGGTTCCCATGGTGTCGAAAAAATCGGTGAGCATCAGGGAAAAGACCGCCAAGACCGCCGACAGCAGTCCCAGGTGCGGGAAAAAGCCCCAGTCCCAGCGGCCGAAGATCGCCTCGGGGCCGGTCAGCCCCTGAGGCAGCCCCACCAGGCTGGAGGGCATCGTGGCTGCGCCGCCAAATGCCTGTTGGTTGCCGAACCCGGAGTTCAGAAGGATCGCCGCCAGGGTGGCGGACAGGATCCCCCAAAGCAGGGCTGCCTGCACTCGGCGGGACATCAGCCAGAGGGTCAGGAAGAAGCCGAAGAGGAACGTCACTATGCCCAAGTCGTCCGGATTGCCCAGGGAAAAGGTACCGCCCTCTCCTCGGGAGATCAGGCCGGCGTTGCTGAAACCGATGATCGCCAGAAACAGACCGATTCCTGCGCCAATGGATTTCTTGAGCGGGGTAGGGATGGCATCCATCATGGCTTCGCGAAACCGGGTCAGTACCAGGATCAGAATTATGAGGCCCTGCAGAAAGACTACCGTCATGGCCTGGACCCAAGTGAGTTGCAACTGGCCGACCAGGTGGAGGGATACCACGGCGTTCAAGCCCATTCCGGGAGCCAGGGCAAAGGGGTAGTTGCTGAGCAAGCCCATGAGTATCGAAAGCACTCCCGCCGCCAGGCAGGTGATGCTCAAGACAGCGGCCGAGGGCACGGTGGC
>JAPOZE010000256.1 GCA_026706225.1 Acidobacteriota bacterium | reverse complement strand
CTTTCATCGGACCGAAATATGCTCCCATGGTGGTCCCCGATCCCGACCGCAAGGACTTCGCTGTTCCGGATCTCTCTCTGCCCAAGGGGATTTCGCTGGAGCGAGTTCAAGATCGCCGCTCGCTGCTTCGGATCGTGGACCGGCTGTGCCGCCAGAAGGAGGAGGTGGCCGAATTCTCCAGGATGGACAGCTTTACCGAGCAGGCTCTCAGCCTGATCCTTTCTCCCGAGGTCAAGAAGGCCTTCGACCTCTCCGGGGAGAGCGAAAAGACCCGGGAGGCCTACGGCCGCCACGGCTTCGGTCAGAGTGTGCTGCTGGCCCGGCGGCTGGTCGAGCATGGATGCCGGTTCGTGACGGCGGCCGGCTACAAGTACAACCAATGGGATTCGCACTCGGACAACAATGAGGGCCATCGGGACAAGCTCTGTCCTCCCCTGGACCAGGCGCTGGCGGCCTTGATGGAGGACCTGGAGCAGAGGGGCTTGCTCGACTCCACCCTGGTGCTGGTCATGGGCGAATTCGGACGCACGCCTCACATCAATCCCAACAACGGCCGCGACCATTGGCCCCACTGCTGGTCGCTGGCCCTGGGGGGCGGCGGCATCCGCGGCGGACAGATCATCGGGGCCAGCGACGAGAGAGGCGCTCAGGTGGCCGAAGGCATGGTTACGGTGGGCGACCTCTATGCAACGCTCTACAAGGCCCTAGGCATCGATTGGGAGAAGACCTACATGACGCCGGTGGGGCGTCCCATCAAGATCGCCAATTCCATCGGAGACGCCACCGGAGTCCCGATCGAGGGCCTGGTTTAGAGTTGCCGCCGTTTCATAGTGGGGGCGGTTGAACCGGACCCTGATCGAATACCGAAAGCGGATCAGGAGGAACCCATGAGAACGCACCGAATCGCTTGCAGTATCCTGGTTGTGACTGCATTGGCGCTGGTCGGCTCCGTTCCGGCCTGGAGCAAGGAGAAAAAGGCCAAGCCCCGCGTCTTTATCAAGGAGAGCCAGTCCTGGGAACTCGAAGGGGGGGGCGGCGGCGCCGGTGTCGGTGACGTTGGCGCCTTCGGGGGAAAATTCGGCGGGGGCGCCCGCCCTCAGACAGCCGAAATCATCAAGACCTTCCACAAGCGCTGCGGCGATTGCATCGTCACCCGCAAAGAGGAGCGCGCCGACTACGTGGTGATCCTGGAGCACGAGGGCGGCAAGGATCTCCTGAGAAAAGACAACAAGTTCGTGGTGTTTCGCGAGGACGGAGACGCCATCAAGAGCGGTTCCACCCGGTCGCTGGGAAATGCCGTCAAGGAGGCCTGCCGGGCTTTGATGCGCGACTGGAAGGAAAGTAGAGATGAGAAAGAGGAATAGATCTCTCCGTTCTGTTCTTGTCTCGAAGATGCCCCGGGCGTGAGCCCGGGGTTTTTTTGTGCCCTACGTTCCTCCTCAGCACAACTCGCCAGTCCAAAGCCGGTTCAAGAACGATCGCCAGGTTCAAGCGAACCGGGCTTCAGAGTGCCGCGATGCGCCAGTTCGTTCACGATCCCCACATCCAAGAAATGCCAGTTTCGATTTACATGTAAATCAAAACTCATTCTTTGGATCGGTCTGGATGCCTTGGCGACCCTTCTGCCGGTTTCTCCAGCACCTTCCTTCAGGTTCGAGTTCCCATGGGCAACCGCTGTTGGAGCAGGGATCGAATTTGTCTTGCGAAATGCTGGAGAAGGGGTCCGGCCCGGTTTCCCCACAATCCGTTTGTTGTCCGATGGCAAGTGTGTTTAAATCGCCGGACAACGTTCAACCGGCGACAGGGAGTGGCTCATGCGAATTGAACCCGTGGAAGTACTGGTGCAGCGCCAGGACAGGATCGAGAGGAAAATCATCCCCATCGGATCGGTGGCAGGCGCCCGATTCTCGTCCCGGGACGTAGCTGCCATGCGCAAGGAACTCGACGCCGCGCTGGCTCGCGGCGAGTCGGGCACCAAGACCAATCCGGCCATCTTTCACATCGGACGCTACCTGCTGACCCAGTCATCGGAGTTCGAGGTCCAGGGTCCGCTGACCGGCGGAGAGGCCGAAATCGTGGCCATTCGGGATGGAAACGAGATCCTCATCACGACGGGGAGCGACCAGTGCGACCGCGAGCTGGACCCGTTGTTTCAGGACAAGCCCAAGCAGATGTGTCCCCATCCGATCGCCCGCACCGCCTGGCCCTACAGCGAGGTGCGCGGGCATTGGGATCAGCTCCGGATTTCCAGCGAGGTGACGGTGGGAGGACAGGTGGTTCCTCTGCAGGACTCCCCGGCCTCGGCCCTGGTTGACCTGGAATATCTTCTGGCCATGGAGGATGTGCAGTCGCTGGTCCTGCCCTCCTTTCTCTACTGCGGATCGGTGTCGTTCCTGGATTCGGTGGCCCGGGCCATCCGCGACCATTCGCTTCCCGAAGAAACCAGCCACGGCGTGGGCGACTCCTTCCTGGCCCGGCTGCACGACCCTGTGCTGGATCGAACCATTGAACACCGCTACCGGGCTGTTCCGGTCGGAGACGACCTGGCGGAACGGCGCTGACGGGCGCCTGCAGGTGAAGCGACGGTCAGGGCCATTGCTTCCGGAAGGAGGATTGGAGTGAAGATCAGTTGCCGAACACTTGCCGGATTGGTGGGGCTGGGCTGGATGGCGGTTTCCTGTTCCTCGACCGGACCGACCGGGTCGGAGGCCGACCCGCCCCTCATGGAGGTGATCACCGATCCGACGGTGATGACCCGCGAACTGGGAGGGGTGCCGCCGCCCTCCAAGGAAACCCTGGAGACCATGCACCGGTCGGACTACGTCCTGCACGCCAAGGCGGGAAAGCTCACCCGGGTTCCGGTCAAGAAGGTCCTGTTGCCGCATGCCCAGCCCATGACTCCCCAGGGCGGCACCTCGGTCGACCTGGGGCCGGACGGGACCGTCTACGTCCGCCAGGCCAACAAGCTGTGCACCTCTACCGACGGTGGGCTCACCTGGTCGGCGCGGGAGGTGAATGCTCCTTCCGGCTTTGAGATCCACCAGACCGGCCGCTGGAAGGTCTTGAGCGACGGTTCCTTCATCTGCGTGGCGGTGGCTACCGGAAAGGACGAACGGGCGCCGGCCGAGGTGTGGACCTCGCAGGACCAGGGCCAATCCTGGAACAGGACGGCGCAGATCGCTCTGGACCTGAAGATGCCCGGCACGGGCTCCCCTTACGACGAGCGCTACTGCCATCGGGGGCTGGACCGGCTGCAGGACGATACCCTGCTGTGGACCATCGACGTTCGCAGCGACGCCGACCCCGAGACCGGGCTGCCCCGGCAGCACGGTCTGTTCCTGTTTCGTTCCGGCGACAAGGGCCGCACCTGG
The DNA here is from genome assembly GCA_026706225.1 of Acidobacteriota bacterium. The sequence continues at coordinate 8,418 of JAPOZE010000256.1, read as the reverse complement.
CAGGGGCCGACCCTGATGTGGGATTGGGGTTCGGAGGGGTCGGCAACCCGGCTCCCCTCGGGAGCGATCCTGGCCACCATGCGCTACCAGCGCGACAAGCATCCCCAGGATTCAGCCGAGATCGTCAACCACATGGGGGCCTACCCCCGCACCCCGGAGAACCTCGGATTCAAGAACGTCTTCCTGGTGAACTCCAGCGACGACGGCGCCACCTGGACCCGGCCGCGCATGCTGACCACGGTCTACGGGCAAACCTTCGGCTATCCGGCGGTGCAGAGCGACGGCACCGCGGTGGTGGTCCACGATACCCGCTACGGTCCGGGGCCGCCGGGGAGCCGCGCCATGGTCAGCCGGGACGAAGGCCAGACCTGGGAGGATGAAGTCTACTACCTGGACTCCACCAACTTCACCGGCAGCTACAGCGCCAGCCTGGTGTTGGAAGACGACACCATTCTGACCATTGCCGCCTCTTCGGTGGGCGGCTCCTGGGATGCGGTCCGGGACAAGACCGATCTTTACGCCATCCGCTGGAAACCGGTGAAAGACGGGCAGTCGGCTCAATAGAGGCAATCTGTTCGGAGGAAAGCCGCCGAATCGGGTGGGCTCCTGGAGAGGTGCCGGCGGCCTGTCGGCCTTAGTAGTTGGTGAAAGCGCCGTCGCGGCGGCGGAAGTGGGGAGCCTCCCAGGGCAGCGGGGGATAGCGGCGGGCGGCCTCTTCATCGAACTCGATGCCCAGCCCGGGACCCTGCGGCAGCGGGAAGCCGTCTCCCTGCAGTTGAAGCTGCCGGGGGAACAGATCCCGGGGAAGGTGGGGCATCTGCCAGTTGTATTCCAGGATGGCGAAGTTGTGGACGGCCGCGCACAGGTGCACGGAGGCGGCCAGGCAGATGGACCCCTGAGGGGTGTGGGGCACGATGTCGAGGTAATGGGCCTCGGCCATGGCGGCCACCTTGCGACTGGCCGTGAAGCCGCCCACGTTGCATACGTCCAGGCGAACGTAGTTGGCCAGCCCGCGTTCGATGAAAGGAGCAAAGGGGTAGATTCCCGAAAACTCCTCTCCGATGGCGAACGGCATCGGCGTCATCGTCCTGAGAGCCGCGTAGGCATCAGGGCTCTCGGAGCGGATGGGTTCTTCCAGGAACATGAGGTCCACGTCCCGGATGCGCTGGCAGAAGGCGGCCGCCTCGGCTACGTTGAGGCGGTGGTGGTAGTCGATGGCCAGTCGAATCCCGGGTCCCACACGCTTGCGGGCCTCCCGGATCTGGTCGGCCGTCCAATCGATGGACTCCCAGGGCTCGAAGATGCTGTCCCGGTCCTGGCGGAAGTCGGGGTCTCCGGTCTCGGGGGCGAAGCGGATGGTCCTCCAGCCCTTGCTGACCAGGTCCTCGGCCTGATCGGCGTAGCTGTCGCCGGCCCCGGCCGGGCCGTCGATATAGCAGGTGACCTGCTGGCGGGTGGCTCCCCCCAGCAATTGCCAGACGGGGGTGTTCAGGTGCTTTCCCAGGATGTCCCAGAGGGCGATGTCGATGGCGGAAGTGACGGCGGCAATGATGGTTCCGCCTTCGTAGTACTGACCCCGGTACAGTTCCTGGTTGATGTCCTCGATGCGGCGGGGGTCCTGGCCGACCAGAAACTGGCGCATGTGCTCGATGGCTCCGGTCATGGCCAGCTCGCGGGTGGTGGTGCCGCCCTGGCCGATGCCGTGGATGCCCCGGTCGGTCTCGACTTTGACCACCAGCAGGTTTTTGCCCTGGACACCTACGAAAAAGGTCTTGATGTCGGTAATCTTCATGTCTGTTCCTTCCCGGGCCACGGCCGCGGATCGGCTGGAGCGTCCATCATAGGCCAAGCGTGGTTTCAAGGGAAGAGAGGCTAGAGAGGAGTTGAGGGCGTGGATCTGGACAGCCGGCGATGGGATGCGCGCTACGGGTGGGATGTGATCTCCCGCCATGCCGCTCAGTTTCAGGATACGGTGGTGGTCTCCTCCCCCAGCGCCATGGCCTTGGTGGAGCCTCTGCTCGTCCATCGTCCCCTCCAGGTGGTGTTTCAGCGGGGCATGCGCGATTCCATCCTGGAGGAGATGCTGGCGGCTCTTCCCGAGGCGAAAAGCATGCTGGCCGTCGGCGGCGGCAATGCGCTGGACGTGGGCAAGTACCTGGCCTGGAAAAAGGGATGGCCGCTGGTCATGATTCCCACCATCGTCTCCACCGGAGCCGTCTTTCAGTCTCCGCTGGCCTTGAGGCGCCGGGAACGTTTCGAGTGGATCATGGGGACGGTCGCCCCGGAATATCTGCTGTTCGACTACGGCGTCATCCGCCAGGCCCCGGCCCACCTGAATTGTTCCGGCATGGCCGAGTGCATCTGCTATCTGGGCCAGGTGGGGGCCTGGAAGTGGTGGCTGGACCAAAATCTGGAAGCCCCGGCCTGGGACCAGGGGGTGGCCGACGAGATCCTGGACTGGGTTGACAGCCGTGTGCGGGAATACCGTCAGAGTCTGGATGAAGCCGGCCAGCCCCGGGAAGCCGGCATCAGGGTCGCTGCCGAGGTCAACCGGCAGCGATACGACCTGAAGCTCCACTCCCTCAAGGTGGGACACAGTCTGGACCACGCTTTCTGCATCACCTTCGAGTGGGTCCACGGCCGCGAACTGCTGCATGGGGAAGCGGTGGCCCTGGGCTCGTTGATCAACGCCTATCTCTACGATTGGGGTTTCGATCGGACCAAGGCGCTGCTGGAGGAATGCCGCACCCGTTTTCGTCCGGCCCAGATCGGATGCACCCGCCAGGAGGTGCTGGAAACGCTGAACCAGGTGGCGGCATTCGCCGACCTGGTCGGCCACCCCCGGAACTATTTTCACTATCGCGGCCTGGACCGCGAGACCTTCGATGCCATGATGGCTGCAATCGAGGCGTAGACTGTGTATGGGAGCCGGGAGGCGCAAACGCGGCCCGGTTGCGGCCAAACGGAAGTAACGGATGGGTCCATCCGGGAAAGGAGAAGCGGAATGAAACGACGTGAATTCGTAACCACCGCCCTGGCTGCAGGGCTGGCCTCGGGCGGGGCGCCCTCTCGGGCGCTGGGCTTGGCGCCGCCCTCTGCCGGTCCCAAGGGGCACGGGGCCAAAAAGAAGCCTCGGGTCATGTTCTACCACGACAGCCGCCACCCCGCGGTATACATGTACGAGCCCCCCATGGAGAAGGAGGAGTTCGAAGCAGCGGTGGACGAGATCGTGGGAACCCCCGTAGATGCCCTGATGTACGGGTTGGCAGACGGGCGAACCATGTTCCACGACACCAAGGTCAGCGAGGTGCTGGGGGACCCGGTGAAGAAGTGGCCCCACCTGATCTTCCGCCGGGCCCACCAGAATGCGCGCATGATGCTCGACTCGGGGCGGGATCCCCTCCGCATCATCTGCGAGCGGGCTCGAGCCAAGGGGGTGGCCATCTATCCCACCCTGCTGGTCAACCAGGGCAGAAGGGGGACGCGAGAAGACGACGTCCGCAGCTCCAACTTCCGCTGGGAGAATCTGCACCTGGAGATCGGGGCCAAGGGTGATTTGGAGGATCTGGAAGGGAGCACCAACCTCGATTTCAAGCACCAGGAGGTACGCGACGAACGTTTCGCGGTGATCGACGAGGTGCTGCGGAACTACCCGGTGGACGGATTTGAGCTGCAGTTGAACTACAAGAGCCCCGCCGTGCTCTTCTTCCATCCCGGGGAAGTGGAACAGGGACGCCCCCTCATGACGGCCTGGATCAAGCGGGTTTACGACGCCGTCAAGGCCAGAGGGGAGGGAAGGGAGCTGGCCATCCGGGTTCCGGCCAGCATCGAGACCTCCCATGCCCTGGGTCTGGACGTGCACGAATGGATCCGGCAGGGCATCGTGGACGTCCTGATCGGCGAGACCTACCAGCACACCATGGATCAGCAGGCCGATTTCCGGCCCCTGGTTCAGGCGGCAAAGGGTTCGAGCTGCCGTATTCACGGAGCCATTGGCCTGGCAGTCAATTCCGACAGGCTGAGGGACGGCCCCATTGAAATCACCCGGGCGGTCGCCTGCAACTGCTGGGAACAGGGCGTGGACGGGCTCTACCTTGCCCAGTGGTTTGCCGCTTGGCCCTACGAGCCCAGCTTCTATGAGCGGCTCCGGGAAGTGGCCCATCCGGACGTCATGGCCCCCCGGGACAAGTACTATTACGTCTCGACCCAGAGCGTCTTCAAGCCCAACCCTTCCGAGCCGAAACCGGCGCTGCCCCGCACGCTGAAGGTGAATGAGCCGGTCCGGGTCGAATTGCCGATCGCAGACGACCTGGATCGTTGGGACAAGGCGGGACGGGTGCATGAGGTGCTGCTCCGCTTGAGGCTCATTGGTTCCACCGAGACCGATCAAGTGAGGTTTCGTCTCAACGGAAAGGAATTGCCCGATTCCGGCTTGAGAAAGATTAATCGGTACTACAGTTTGCGAGCCCCGCTCTTCCGGGTGCACAGCTACTGGTTCGTGTGGCGTCTTCCCCGGGAACACTGGCCCGAGAGAGGCTCGAACCAGGTGGAGGCAACCCTGTTGCGGCGCGATGCCGACATCGTTCCCGAACTGATCCTGAGGGACGTGGAAATGGAAATCAAGTATCTCGGAGGAAAGAACTTTGCCCGCGGCCAGGGCGGCCAGGATCCCGACGCTGGTTCCTACCTGGTGCATATGTCCTAGCCTGAAGGAGCCGGGAACGGGGTGGTCCCTGACCTGGTTCGGAAAAGTTCGACAATCTTTGGAAAGGAGTCTTGAAAAATGAAGCGACGCGAATTCGTGAGGACGGCGCTCACTGCAGGCTTGGCCTCAAGTGCCCCACACTTCGGGGCGGCCGCATCCATCGGGACCGCCGCGCCAGCGACGTTGGCTCCCAGCCCCGTGAGTCACGGCTCGAGCGGGAAACCGCGGCTGATGTACTACGACGACAGCCGCCATTCGTCCATCTACATGTACGAGCCTCCCATGCTGAAGGAAGAGTTCGAAGCCTCGGTGGACGACTTGGTAGGCACTCCGGTGGATGCCTTGATGTTCGGTTTGGGAGATGGCCGGACGGTGTTGCACGATACCAAGGTCGGCGAGCTTTGGGGGGATCCGGTGAAGGAGTGGACCCACCTGGTCTTCCGCCGGGCCCACCAGAACGCCCGAATGATGTTGGATTCCGGAGGGGATCCCCTGCGTATCGTGTGCGAGCGGGCCCGGGCCAAGGGATTGGCCGTCTATCCCTCCCTGTTCCTCAACCGGGGGAGAGGCAAGGAGCGCCGGAACGACGTTCGTTCGGCCAACTTTACCTGGGAGAACCAGCACCTGGAAATTGGCGCCAAGGGAGACCTGGACGAGAGCTTTCCGGGCTTGAGGAAACTGGATTTCAAGCACCAGGAAGTGCGGGACGAGCGCTTCGCGCTCATCGAGGAAGTGCTGAACAACTACCCGATAGACGGCTTCGAGCTGCTTTTCGGTCACTACCACTACTTCCACCCCAAGGAGGTAGATGCCGGCCGCCCTCTCATGACCGCCTGGGTCAAACGGATCCATGACGCTCTCAAGGCCGGCGGATCCAACCGCGAGCTGGCGGTTCGGGTGCCGGTCAGCCTGGACGAGGCCAACTCCCGGGGCCTGGACGTGCGGGCGTGGATCGATCGGGGAATCGTGGAGGTTGTGATTGGAGAGAGCTATTCCTACAGGATGGATCAACTGGCCGATTTTCGTCCCATGGTGGAAGCGGCCCGGAACAGGGATTGCCGGGTGCATGCCGTCATCCAGCCCGAAGTTCACTCCGACAGGCTGGACAACGGCACCATCGAGTTCATTCGAGCCGTGGCCTGCAACTATTGGGCCCAGGGCATCGATGGACTCTATCTATCCCAGTGGTTCACGGCCTATCCCTACCGCGCTGAGTTCTATGCCCAGTTGCGGGAGATGAGCCACCCCGATATCATGACCGCCAAGGATAAGTTTTACTACGTCCCCACCAGGCAGAGGGCGACCGGACCTCAGATGCCTCTGCCCAAGACTCTGAAAGTGAACCAGCCGGTAAAGACCCACCTAGCGGTCTCGGATGACCTGCCGCGTTGGGACAAGATGGGCCGAGTCCACGAGGTCCTGCTCCGCTTCCGGCTGACCGGAGCCACCGAAACCGACCGCATGGAGTTCCGCTTCAACGGCAAGAAGCTACCCAAATCGAGCCTGAGAAAAATCAACCGGGTCTACCGCATGAGGGCCCCGCGTTACCGCGTCTTCGGCTATTGGTACATCTACCGGCTGCCGCGGGACCACTGGCCCATGCAGGGCAAGAACCAGGTGGAAGTGACGCTGCACCACCGCGACGACGACATCATCCCCGAGCTGGCCCTGAAGGACGTGGAGATAGAGGTGAAATACCTGGACGGCAAGAACTTCGCCCGCGGCCAGGATCCGGACACGGGGCCTTACCGGGTGTGGACGCCGTAGTGGACAGTGGCTGCCGGGTAGTTGGAGCTGATATTCAGGGGTTGCCCCCGCAGAGAAACGAGGTGCTCAAGTGGCCAAGATTACCCAGTACAAGGGCTATCAAAGTGGCGGGGAGCCGCCGATCCCCAAGCCGGCGGAACCGGTTCAGCCCAACGTGGTGACCGTCCAGGACGGATTGCCGCTCCAGTTTCCCGGCAGCGAAGGGGTCGGGGTACGGGTGCTGCACCCCACCAACCCCAAGGCGCCTTCCAAGAACTTCGGGTTGACCATGTACTATCTGCCGCCCCACGTGACCTCGGAGACGGCCAGTCACTACACCGAGGAGTGCTACCTGGTGCTAAGGGGCCGCGGCGACATGATCCTGGCGGGCCGCAGGGTGCCGGTAAGGCCGGGAGTGTTCGTCCACCTTCCCGCCTGGTGCGAGCACGCCGTGGACAACACCGGCGAGGAAACCATGGAGATCCTGGTCTGCACCGCCCCGACCAATCCTTGAAAAGAGGTTAGCTCAAGGGGGGATTCCCCCCGCTCAATGCCTCGGATTCGGGAGCGGTGTTCCTCCCGTCGGTCAGTACCACGCTGGCCAGCCAGCCCACGGTGAAGGAGGCGATGTTTCCCAGGCCCATGATCATCCAGGGGTGCCAGGGAAAGCGCACGCTGTCGATGAGGGTTGACGAGGCGTCCAGCATTGCCAGAATCGTATCCGCTCCCCCCCAAACCGAGATGGCTATTCCAGTGATCACTCCCACCCAGACGCCGCGGGTGTGGGCGCTGCGGACGAACATCCCCAGCAGGAAGAGTCCCAGAATGCCGCCGCCGATGAAGGAGCTCACGGTGGCGCCGAAATAGTAGGCCCTCTCCACCCCGGCCAGCATCAACAACCCCGAGCCCATTCCCAGGACGCCCCAAAAGCCGGAAGCGATCCGCCCGAGTAGCAGTTGGCGGCGGTCGCTGGCTCGGGGACGGAAGTGCAGGTAGAAGTCCCGAACCGTGATCATGGCCAGGCTGTTGATGGTGGTGTCCAGGCTGGACATGGCTGCCGCGCACATTCCGGCCAGGATCAGTCCGGTGACTCCGGGGGGAATCGTGTTCATCACGAAGAAGGGAAAGATCTGGGTCTCCCTGGACGCGATTTCGGCCGGCAACTGTCCGGGATGAGTCTGGTAGTAGGCATAGAGGAGGGAGCCGATCAGCAGGAAGAGGGTCCAGGTGGTCACGATGCTGAACCCGCCGCACAGGAGAGCCTTTTGAGAGGAACGGGTGCTGGAGGCGGCCAGGTAGCGCTGAGCCACGTCCTGGCTGGTGGTGTAGTAGGTGCCGTGGTGGACGAGTCCGTAGAGAATGATCACCACGATAGTCGGATGGGACAGGTCCAGGGACCAATCCACCAGCTTGAACTTGCCGGCGTCCCCGGCGACCTGGAAGAGGTGAAAGGCGCCGTCGTCCGAGCCGAAGGTCAGAAACCAGAGGCAGAACAGCCCCCCGCCGAACAGGGTGACCGATTGCAGGACGTCGGTCCAGATCACGGCCTCTAGTCCTCCGAACATGGTGTAGAGGAGGGCCAGAATGCCGCACACGACCAGAATGGCCACCGGGTCCCATCCCGTCATGGCGTTGAGAGCCTTGGCCATCAGGAACAGGATCATTCCGTTGCGGAAGAGGTGGTATAGGACGTAGATCAACGAGGCGTAGCAGCGAGTCCCGTACCCGAACCGCTGCTCCAGGAATTCATAGGCGCTCATGCGGACCCGCTGCCGGTAGTAGGGAATCACCCAGCAGGCGGCCAGCACGGCGATGACGGGAAAGATCAGGTGGGAGAGGTGAGGGATCCAATCGCCCCCGAACCCCTGGCCCGGAAAGGCCAGAAAGGTCCCGGTGCTGATGGAGGAGCCGAAAAAGGAGAAGCCCACCGCCCACCAGGGGACGGAGCGCCCGCCCAGGAAAAAGGC
>JAPOZE010000084.1 GCA_026706225.1 Acidobacteriota bacterium | reverse complement strand
GAGAGGGCCTTTTCGGGGTGGCGGCCCTTGCGCTTCCTTCCGGGTAGCAGCCGGGTGAAGTTGATTACTGCATCCATTCCCACATTATATGGGGGATGGCAGTGGATCGCAAGGGATGATGTAAGCGAGTGGAGTCACTGGGAATCACAGGTAACATACTGACAATACAGACAGTAATGAACAGTGCTGGACGGCGATGAACGATTCTGGAACTTTCAGTGCCGCCGCATTCGCGGCTGGGTTGACGCCGAACCAGACGACCCCGGGTTGACACCCGGGGCTACCCTGAGCCGCAGCTACGCAGCTCTATAAGGATGGCTTGTACGGGGCGTATCGCCGGGAAACCCACGTCAACCGCAGCTTCGCAGCTCTCACGTAATCCACAACGCTGCAAGGGGAAACGTGCTTTTCTATTTGGAATACGCCCCGGGCCAGAGCCCGGGGGGAGCCATCGGGAAACGTCACGTAGGGGAGTAGAGCCGCGAATGCGGCGACTACACTAGAAAACTTGTAACTGTTCATTATAATATACTTACTGTGGCTTGTTCTGTTTCAATCCCCTCATTGAATCCCTCTCATTGAACCGGAATACACTGGACTATCTAGGATGTTGGCGGACAGGTCAGCCGAGTTTCAATCCTGAGTCCGAGGCCTTCAAGCGGAATGGCACGCTGCCCGTGCTGCAATTCAGGCCTTCAATAAACCTCACCGCCTCCCCGGCAGGGGGCACACTCCCCGTCACCCCTCGAAATTTGAGACGGGATGAAGGGTTTCTGCAACATCCGCCTGCACCGCGCAGGTAGGCCCGCTTTTGCCAACCCGGCAGGTCTGCAATTCGCCTGGGTCTCGCTCCGTCAGCCAAGCCTCGCCTACACCACCACCAGTAGGCCCCAAGCAGACTCAGGCAGTCCTAAACTATTCCCTTCCCCTAAAAAAGTTGTAATCGATTCCCGTTTCGCATGTTTATATGGGTATAGGGACAAAAGTCGCGTCTACCGTGTGTTAAGGAGGAGGAGGTCAAGTCATGAGATCGCAACCGATGATCGTTTTGACGCTCATGGTGTTTATAGGGGGATCCGCAACCGCACTCGGCGGCGAAACTCCAGCAGACAGGGGCGGTGGCTGCGCCAAATGGAATACGGTGGATTTCTTCAAACAGGCTTCGGTCGAGGAGGTCACAGCCTGCCTGGAATTAGGAGCCGATCCCAACGACCGGGATGTAAAGGGGCGTATCCCGCTGCATCTGGCCGCCGCACACACCCAACGTCCCGCCGTCATCGCTGCCCTGATCCAAGCGGGCGCCGACTTCAGATCAGTGGGTCGAAATGGGGAGAATCCGCTGCATAGGGCCGCCGCCATGAACGAAAACCCTGGCGTGGTCACCGCCCTGCTCGAGGCCGGCGCCAACCCGAGGGCCCGGGCCCATGGCAAACACGGCAGGACACCCCTCGACATGGCGGCGGAACGCAACACGAACCCCGAGGTCCTGGACGCCTTGCTCAAGGCGGGAGCCGACCCGAAGTCGAAAAACAAGTTCGGATTGACTCCCCTCCATTTTGCGGCCCGAGGGAACCCGAATCCAGCCATCATCACTGCTCTGGTGAAAGCCGGCGCCGATCCGAACGCCCGCGGCGACAAGTACCCCAGCCGGCAGACCCCCCTGTTCCACGCTATCGAGTGGGGGGCTCATCCGGCCATTGTTTCTGCTCTGGTGGAAGCCGGCGCCGACCCCAATGCACGAACAGGAACATTTCGGGTCGGAAAGACTCCGCTGACCCAGGCAATCAAGTCCAACGCCCATCCCGAAATCATTGACATTCTGATAGAGGCGGGCGGGGACCCGAAGAAACGGGATTGGTCACCTGTGTTGAACCCAGTTACATTGCCCCTGGTCGCGGCTATGGTCGTGTATATCGTAAACTGAACGCAAAGCGCCTGAGGCAAACCAACGCCCGTCCAACCGGTTCAGGGCATCTTTGGTCTGCTGTTGTTCGAGTCGGCTTCCTGGCCGACTCAACTGCCTTCCGCCAGGGAAGGCCCATTCAGAATGACTTGATCGTCCAACCAAGTCCCATAGTGTATATAACTGATTTATATACAGTCTGTTATGAGCATGCTTGAGCATCCATCCATTCCCATGGCGTTTCCCACCGTACCCTTGCATCCCCCCTATTTCGGTGAGTATAATGGTGGGTATGACACTCCCCAGACGCCCCCCGCAACGCAAGCCCCGCAGCCGGCATCCCGACAACGCGCTCACGCCCCTCTTTGTCCGCAGCGTGAGCCAGTCCGGACGCTATTGTGACGGCCAGGGGCTCTATCTCGACGTGCGTTCCTCAGGCAGCCGGGGCTGGATTCAGCGCCTCACCATCCGTGGCCGCCGCGCCGAGCTCGGTCTCGGCGGATTCCCCCTGGTCTCGCTGAAGGAAGCCCGGGAGAAGGCGCTTGCCAACCGAAAGCTGGCCCGCGAAGGCGGCGATCCCCTCTCGGAGAAGCGGCGCAACGAGTCAACCCCCACCTTCGCCGAGGCGACCTACCAGGTCTACAACCAGCTGCGGCCGGGCTGGCGGTCCCCTCAGCATGCTCAGTTGTGGCTGAGCAGCCTGGAGCGCTACGCTCTGCCCCGCATCGGCGGGATGTCGGTTTCCGAGGTAAGCAGTGCCGACGTGATCGGGATTCTGGCTCCGATCTGGCACGAGACTGCGCCCACGGCCCGGAAGCTGCGCCAGCGCATCCGCGCGGTCATGGAGTGGGCGGTGGCGATGGATCTGCGGCCCGACAACCCCTGCGACCGGATCGGCCCGGTGCTGGGAGCTCAGGGCAATGGGGTGAGCCACAGGCGGGCCTTGCCGCATCGGGAGGTGGCCGCGGCGATCGAGACGGTGCGGGCGTCGAGGGCCAGGCCGGTGGTGAAGCTGGCCTTCGAGTTTTTGGTGCTGACGGCGGCACGCTCCGGGGAGGTTAGCGGGGCGGTCTGGACCGAGATGGACTGCGACCAGGGCGTGTGGAGCATCCCGGCCCCGCGCACCAAGGGGAATCGCGAACACCGGGTCCCGCTGTGCCGTCGTGCCCTGGGGATCCTGGAGGAGACGCGGGCAATCGGTCGCGGCAGTCCGCTGGTGTTTCCGAGCCGGGGGGGCAAGCCGTTCGCGACCACGACGCTGTCGGAACTGCTCAGGGAGCTGAAGATCGCGGCGGTGCCCCATGGCTTCCGGTCAAGCTTTCGGGACTGGGCGGCCGAGGAGACGGATCATCCTCGCGAAGTGGCGGAGGCCGCGCTGGCGCACAAGGTTCGCAGCCAGATCAAGGCGGCCTACCGCCGCTCGGACCTGTTCGAGCGCCGGCGCCGGCTCATGGATGACTGGGCCGGCTACCTGGCCGGCCCGAGTTGAGGGCCGCAGGCCTCAGCAGCGCTTGATGGCCTTCCCGCCAGGGATCTCTGTGGTGAGAGCGACCTCCCCGAACCGGGGGGAGTAGGTGGGCCGAGGGGTGGACCACCTACTACCTCCCGGTGGCGCACCAGCGCCAAAAAATGGTCGCTCTCACCACCAGCACCCCTCTCGTGCGGCGCGCCGTTACGCCAGGCGAAGGGGGGACACGCGATGCGCAGCCTCGCTTCGCTTTGCCGCAGAAGACGCGGGAAATCCGTGCCAACCCGCTTCCCATAAGGCTTTCCGGGCAAGGCCCCGACCACAGCAGCGAGGGCTCCGCCTTCTGAGAGAAAGGCGTTGTGGTCGTCAAAAGCATGTCACCCTTTAATGTCACCCCCCCGCCTCCAAAAGGACGACACCCATTTGCTTGCACCGGCGCGAACACGAGAGGCGGAAATCGTCGATCATTTCGGGGCTGTTCGAGGCCGGGTTTTGCTGCTCCTATTGGACGGCCTTCTCCATGACGACATCGAAGCCGCCATGGCGTTCGACGGTGTCCTGCCCCCTGAATCCGCGAGCTATGCCGGGCAGGCTGCCATTTCCCAGCCCCTGGCATGCCAGAACACCCGGGAACGCCTCCTGCACCGATTTCCGTCTCAGGGACCGCAGGTCCCGCCGCCTGTGGGGAATCCGGAATGGCGGTTCGCTCAGCGGTCGCCATTCGGTCAGGGCCAACCCTCGATCTTCCGCTGATTCGGCAACAGGGGGACCGTTCGGCCTTGTGCTACACTGGCGCATTTGGTTGCCGAAGACCTCAACAACTGGAGGCTTACCGAGAGGCCGTCAAGCGCCGCTACTACAAAGCGAAACGGAATTTCCTAGTTTAAGGTCTTAAACAAGGGTCCTTCAGACGTGTCCACTACGATCCTGCGCTTTCACTTGAAGAAGATGTGCGAGTGTGCCGTTACTCCCTCGCGTTGCTGGGAAGGACCAGCGTCGCTTAAGTATATCGTCAAGTACTTCCAGGAGGTTGCAGAGAAAATTCCGCAATTCGAACGCCAAGCCCTCGAGCATTCGTTGACGAAACTTGAGCAATATTTCACCTACGGACCCGACGATGAACTGACCAACTTCGACGCCTGGATCTATAGCAGGTTCATCCGGGAGCAACTCTGGAAGTTGTGAATAGATCATTCTGTAAGACCTTAATCTAGGAAATTCCGAAGCGAAATTAGACTTGGTCCGCCGCGCCACCCCTTATGCAACACCCGGTGCAAAGGGACCCTCACTGGGAGATCCTCGTCGGGGCGGTCGTCCCTGCCCGCACGGACACGGCCGCCGCCAAGCGTCTCGACAAGATGACGGGCAAGCCCTACTGCGTCACCCCCGAAGCGCTCCACCCGCGTCAGTGTCACGGAACACTGACTGACCGCTACGATCCCATCGGACGCTGCATCTACTGCGGTGCTGCCGAGAGTCTGTCGAAGGAACACATCGTCCCCTCTCGACCTCGGCGGCGACTTCGTCCTCCCCCAATCCAGCTGTCGCGCCTGCGCCGAGCTCATCAACAGAGAGATCGAACCCCCTTCCTCAACTAGGAGATGAAGGCATTTCGAATGTTCCAGTATCTCCCGACGCGACGGCCCAAAGCTGTGGTCGCTACAGGGGCTCTGTGCCGCGTCGCCGCTCGCTCAGGGCCGCAAGAGCAGCGACGAGATTGCTCTTGGTCATGGCCCATTGGAGTGGCGCACGCTTGAGTGTGTATTCCTTAAGCGCCTCCGTGTAGGCGTCCACAGCTCGCTCAAGCTGCTCTGTACCGCCCTCTCGCTCGCCCAGGGTCGCAAGAGCAGCGCCGAGATTATTCTGAGCCGAGGCCCATCGGAGTGGCACACGCTCGCGGGTGTATTCCGTAAGCGCCTCGGTGTAGGCGTCCACGGCGCGCGCAAAATGCTCAGTGCTGCCCTCCCGCTCGCCCAATAGTCGCAGGGCATTACCCAGGTTGTATTGCGTCATAGCCCAGTCGAGTGGCACACGCTCGCGGGTGTACTCCTTAAGCGCCTCGGTGTAGGCGTTCACGGCCCGCTCAACCTGCTCGGTACCGCCCTCCTGCGTGCTCAGGGCCGTAAGAGCAACGCCGAGATTGTTCTGGGTCGCCGCCCACTGGAGTGGCGCCCGCTCGCGAGTGAACTCCGTGAGCGCCTTGGTGTGGGCTTCCACAGCTCGCTCAACCTGCTCAGTGCTGCCCTCCCGTTCGCCCAATTGTCGCAGAGCCATACCTAGGTTGTTCTGCGTCATGGCCCAGTCGAGCGGCACGCGCTCGCGAGCGAACTCGGTGAGCGCCTTGGTGTGGGCTTCCACAGCCCGTTCAAGCCGATCTGTACCGTCTTCCCGGTCGCCCAGCATCGCAAGAGCGGCGCCCAGGTTGTTCTGCGTCCCGGCCCAACGGAGCGAGGCGCGCTCGCGGGTGAACTCCTGGAGCGCCTCGGTGAAGGCGTCCACGGCTTGTTCGAGGTGTTCCGTGCCGCTCTCGCGCTCGCCCAAGGCCATAAGGGCGGCGCCCAGGTTGTTCTGCGTCGCGGCCCGTCGGAGTGGGGTGCGCTCGCGGGTGAACTCCTGGAGCGCCTCGGTGAAGGCGTCCACGGCTTTCTCAAGGCGCTCTGTTCCGGCCTCCCGCTCGCCCAAGGCCGCGAGGGCGGTGCCGAGGTTGTTCTGTCCCGCGGCCCATTGAAGTGGCGCGCACTCGCGGGTGTGTTCCTTGAGCCCTTCGGTGTGGGCGCTCACGGCTTGCTCAAGGCGCTCCGTACTGCTCTCCCGCTCGCCCAATTGTCGTAGGGCGGTACCGAGGTTGTTCTGCGTCGTGGCCCACTGGCGTGGCGTCCGCTCACGGGTGAACTCGTTGAGCGCCTCGGTGTAAGCGTCCACGGCTTTCTCAAGGAACTCCGTGCCGCCCTCCACCTCGCCCAGGGAGTCAAGGGCAGTGCCGAGCACCAAGTGCAGATATGGTCGGCGTTTGGGGTCTATGGTTGCGCGGCCTTCGAGCAGGGCATTGACCTTCTCGATGACATCGTTCAGGGTTCCCTCTAGGATCCGCCCGCGCGCTGCGGTGTCAACGAGTGGCGTCGCAATCCTTAGCGCCTCGGCGGTGAGCTGTGCGTGGACGTCTTCATGAAAGTCTCTCTGAAGCGTCACGTTGACCAACTCATAAGGCAAATCCCCACGTCTGAGCGTGCCGTCACCCTCGCACGGCACGAACCACAAGCTCAGCGCCTCTCCGGGCTTCTTCACCGAACCGACGATTGCCAAATCGGCACTCCAGCTTTCGAGCGTCGCGCGGGCACTCTCCCGCATGGCCGGCAGCCAGTCTCCAGCGGCGCCGGATGCCGCCACAACGCGCGCGGATCGGACTAGCGTGACACCTTGGACGCCCGTGAACGCTGCCGCAACCGCGCCGGTACTGCGTCCGTCGACATCGTTCTCCAACCAGCACAACACGAAGCGGAACCTCTTTCCCGAGCGCGGCAGCTCCCCCCTCAGAAAGTTGGCGACCGCCAAACGCGCGCGGCTCGGTGACGGCAGGTACTGGTTGAACAATCCCGTCAGCCACACGGCCAGCGCCGTCAAGAGAATGCCGCCGATCCAGCTTGCCGGCTCCATCAACAGAGTCACCGGATCATTCCGGATGGTGGGATGTTCTTCCAGAGCCGTGTAGGCGAGCGGGGCGATAGCGTGGAGTCCATTCCGGCCGGCCAACGCCAGTCTCGCCGTGCGCTCGCCGCCGGGCGCCGACGTCCGTCGATTTCGGCACGGTCTGCTCACACGCTCGGCGGAGCGAGCCGATTCGTCAGCGACGAACTTCATCGCCGCAGGTCCTCTCCGGTGCATTCTCTTCATGTCTGTAGCGATGCTACGAGGGGCCGAGCCATCAATCCTACTGTCCACGAGCCCGAGTTGGCCCCTACCACGACATCATCCGCCGAGCCCCTCATCAGGAACCCACATCCCGAGTTCTTCTTCTAGAAGGCCGCCATCCTCGCCTGAGTAATGGTCTTCATCTCCGCCCAGCTTGTAGGGTTCAAGTCGCACAGTTCCGTTCAGTTCGATGTGCAGAGCTGCCACGAACTCCAGTTTACGCGGTTCAGTGCTGGCATGGTCCCTGTACGACACCCGGGCTTGCAGGACGATGCGTCTTGCGTCGGCGGGTACCGGGCACGGCAGGATCACGTATACCGGCTCGCCCTCACCCCGAAGAGGAGTGTCGTATCGGTCTCGATTCACACGGGACATCCGTATCCGTCTGGATCGGCTTTCTCCCTCAGTCCTGTTGTGGCTGGTGCCAGCGTATATGGACTCGATCTTCATCGGAATGCCTCTCTCGTCCTTGAGGGTGAGGATCGCGTTCCCGTCACGGAAGTCCCAATCGCCGGTGATTCGAGACCTATAGTCGAGACGTGTTCGCTGGAGCGTCGCCTGCGCCATATCAGTAGTGGCGGCCGACATGGCATCAGTCGCTTTGCCCAGGCGTCGTGTGGCCACTAGGAGCCCGAACGTCGCAGCCGTCAACGCCGCTGTGAACAGCACGAGGAACCAGTCGGCAAGCGACGTATCTCGAATGGTACTACCTTGCTCACCGTCCCCATCGCCCACTCTGACTGCTGCTCGATCGCCGCCTGTAGGCTCTAGTTGGGCGTGCGACTCAGCCGGGCGATGATGTTCGTCTTGCGGCTGGTGATCCTCGGCAGCTTGCCCTTGGACGGCGAGAGCGATGCACACCAGCACAGTCCCGGCTATCGAAGTCATCGTAATCTGCCTAGCAACCCCACGGTGCCGCCGAGCCGGTCATCACGGGTCATCGGTCCGTTCCGAGCCGTGTGTCTCCGGCCACGATCAGCGCAACGCAAAGCACCTCAAGGCCGGAATCCAACGGGCTCATCATCGAAGCCTGTCAGGCCGGGAAAGCCTGAGGGGCAGCGGAGGATTGCGTGGATCCATGTGCTCAGGCCACGACGCGGTGGATTCCCCGCCCAGGACCACTCGACAGAATGGCGATCACTTCTGGGACGAGGAGGAGTAATTCCTGCAATCGGGTGCGGCCAGCGATCATGATGACGACGGGGATCGGAAGACTCCGGACGCTTTGCTGATACGCGAACCCTTGGTCCACCGTGACGAGCACACCGAACCCATGGTCCGCCGCAAGGCGCAGCAACTCTCCGTTCGAGCACCCGGCCCAGCCCATCTGCTGCACCGTCCGTAGTGCTAACGACTCGGGGAACGCCGACGCGAGCCGTCTTGGAACGGATTCGTCCAGCAACACCTTCATCTGGCATCTCCCACCAGTTGCGCCGTCATCCGTTCGAGCAACCCGACGGCCTGCTCTCTCGTGACCGTGGGGTAGTCATCCAGAAAGTCGTCGAGGCGGTCGCCCGCTTCGAGGTGCTCCATCAGGATGCGCACCGGAACCCTGGTCCCGAAGAACACGGGAGTTCCGCCCAGAACATCAGGGTTCCTGTCGATGAGCTTCTCGGTCATTGCGGCCTCCTCTAGGGTCCTTTGGACGACGCCACTAGTAGCGCGCCGATTCGCCGCGCGGTGTCGGTGAAGTGCTGAACTTCTTGGGTACGCAGCCTCCTGCCCAAGACCCCGTGCTCCCGGTACGACAGCCACTTCTTGAGCACTTGGTAGCCTCCGAGCCTGTATTCCCAGACGGCGGCAGGGACGTTGCGCCAGAAGGCCTCCTCGTTGAGGTGGACGTCGAACGTCTTCCCCCCGAGTACCGCCAGTTCCTGAACGCAGAACACCTTGGGCTTGAGTGTGGCTCCGACGGCGCGCAACAAGCCCTCAAGCGCCGGATAGTACGAGCGCTCCCCCGTCGCGCCGCCGGATGCGCGCACGCGCCGGAGGTCGGCGAGATACGCCTCCACCGCGGCGACCAGCTTCTTGTTCGGTCCGGCCATCGTGCTTCCTAGCGAATCGGTCCGCGCCCCGCCTTGACGGTGCCATCCGGCGATTCAAGGAAGATACCACGTCACGCGGGTTCGCGGCGGTTCATCGGGACGGCTCACTCCGCCACTGTCCGATGCTCTGACATCGGTGCGGGAAGCATTGGGGTCAAATGGGGGTGCAGCATCCCCCTCGCCAGCCGCGAAAGCCTTACATCGCGTAGGCTGCCTTCCGGCCATTAGTAGGTCGGAAGCCAGCCCCGGCGCGGCGCCCGAGACCGCCCGTCCCTGTGGGCCGGGTGATCGGCGACCGCGTGGCTCCAGAGCTTCGAGGCTTTTCCAAGAGCCTGGTTCAAACTCCTCCGACGATGACCTCCAGCCGATCGGCTTGGTCCTTGATCCATGTCGCGGCTTCAAGCCATTCGTCTTGATCCTCGCGGTCCCACGCCCGCCAGACCGCGATACTCTTCCCCTTCTTGCTCTGCGACTCCTCATTTCCAGAGAATCGCTGGTCGCCCATCAACTCCCGTATCTTCCGGGAATAGGTCAGCATTCGGTCGCCTCGCCGAGTCGAATCATGACGCTCGTCCGTCCTCAGGTAGAGCTCGGTCCGTTCGCCGGTGAGCCGGATGCCGATCCTGTCCCGCTCATCGTTGAGCCGCCTCGTCCAACAATGATCCCACCGCCAGTCGTCAGCCTGACCCGGCAGACCTCCGGTTTCTGTTTTGAGAAACGCCCAGAACGCTGTGGTCTCATCGGGCGTCTCAGGGAACTCGACCTCGACCGTGAGCCCGCACCGCGACCCCATTGCTCTACACCTCGCGGCACTTGCCGGATAATCCCTGGCATAGGGATACATGACATAGCGATCGTGTCCCGGAACGCCGCGCATGGTGAGGCTCTTGGCTTTGCTGCCGGGAGGGTACTGGCTCGCCAGCTGCAGCGTCGAGGAGAGCGCGTCCCCCCGCAGTCGATCCGCATTGCTCGGGTCACGGCTGAGAAGCGCTCCGGCGACGTTGAGCACCATCTGACTTGCCACGGTCTCCTCGCGCCAGTCTCCTCCCTCTATGCGCCATCTCATGCGCCACCTACCGGCAACCGTTCGGCGGGTGTGCGCGGCGGGATCCGACCACGGCCACAGCCCTAGCGCCCGATCCGCGAGATCCTCCGCGCGCCGCTCCAGCGCTGCTTCATTCCATGCGTCCTCTTCTGCGATGCTCCTGGTCAACTGGACGCCGCTGAGTTCCATGATACCGCGCTTTTCCTCAAAGGGCTTTGCCCCCAGTATCGCGTTGACTCCGCTCAGCGTGAGGTTCGCGAGTCGGTCACGGTACCAGCCGTGGATACGCTCGGCGTCATCTCCCAACGCCAAGCTCCACTCGTCCGTAAGCTTCTGTGGCATCACATGCTCGACCGTGAGCGCGTCACGGGCGGGAGAATCCCCCTTCTGCTCCGACTCCATCATCGCGCAGAGAACCGCCTTGGTGGCTCGTGTAGCACTCGCCCCGTAAGCCTTTCGATTCCGGATGCCGTCTCGAACGGCCTCGTCGTCGGGAACTTCGACACGTGAGTTCCGGTAGCCCCGTATCCGGTTCAGCCAGAATTCCGCAGGATCTTCGTTACCATTCGGCCCAGGGCCGCGAGCAAGTTCGGCGAAGGCCTTGTTCATCCCGGCCATCGGACGGCCTGACAACCAAGACCGAGTAACCCACGTCCCAATCCCGCGCACTACCTTGGCCAAAGTCGCGTCCACCCATTCACCGCCTCCCGCGGTCGTGGCTTCGTGCAGCAGGCGAAGTGTCAGCGGTCGATGGGTGTCGAACCCCATGGCCCGGAGATGCCGGAGTTCTCGTTCGACGCGCTTGTTGCCGTGAGCTCCACCCGTCCCCGTGAGGACGCCGTAGTGTGCCACCATCCGGGTCAGGTGGGCACACAGGGATGGTCGATCCCCAGACTTGCCGTTCCGCATGGCCCAACGGCGCAGATCCTCGTAGACGCGGCTAACGCCTCGCAGTTCGCCCGTCTTCCAACGCAAGAAGTCGCGAAGGAAAGTGTCGATCCGATCCGAGGAATGCTCGGCATCGAGCGATGCCTCCATCGGTTTCCAATGGTGGTCGTGGAGCTCCTGCTGTTCCGCGTCTGGAAGACCCATGAGCAGCCAGTTCTTCAGCTTCTCACTCTCGGTTAGTGGCTTCCCTTTCGCGTTGAGGCTTTCGAAGATCTGCTGAGGATCGTCCCAACCATGGAGCCCGATACTGACCACTCGAAGCCGTTCGAGTCCCGCGAGGAGTTGACAGACATCACTTCGCACAACGAGCCGGCGCACGATCCTCCAAGCGTGGGCAACCGCGCCTGCGCCCTGCGGGTTGCCTTCGAGGCCGGACCGGTATTCCTCTTCGTCTCCGTTCTGCAACCTTAGTACACCAATACATAAATACTAATACGTATTATTGCTGGTCTTTCGAGGGGTAATTGAGGTATAGTGGACAGCCGTGAGGA
>JAPOZE010000249.1:5525-11848 GCA_026706225.1 Acidobacteriota bacterium | reverse complement strand
GCTGCAACAGCACCGAGTGTCACGGCAGCGTCACCGGGCAGGGCGGGTTCAAGCTCTCCAAGAACGCTACCGCTCCCCGGGAGGATTACGGCTGGATCGTGGAGGGCGGCGCCTTCCACGTCCTCTCGGCCGAGACCGGCGAGAAGACGCCCCGGGTCAACCTGGAAGATCCCCCCAAGAGCCTGTTGCTGCTGAAGGCCAGCCTGGCGGTACCCCACGGGGGCGGCGAACGGCTCGAGAAGGACTCCCGGGACTATCGGCGCATCGCGGACTGGATTGCCGGGGGCGCGGTCTATGGTCCTGAGAACGGTTCTCGATCCGCGTCCCCGGAAGGAGTGGAGGTCACTCCCGGGCAGGTGGTGATGCTGAAGGGAGGGGAGCGGCAACTGCTGGTCACCGCCCATTGGGCCGGCGGCGCCCGCGAGGATGTCACCAACCAGGTGCGTTACCTTTCCAACAACCCCGATGTGGTTGCGGTGGGTCCCGATGGCCGGTTGACGGGACGCCAGGCAGGCGAGACCGCCATCCAGGTGCTGGCCGGCGGGCAGAGCGCCACCGCCACCGTGGGGGTGATCGAGGACCCTGTGGCGGCCTATCCCAAGGTTCCCCGCCACAACTTCATTGACGACCTTGTCTTCGCCAAGACCCGCAAGTTTCACCTGGTTCCCTCGACGCTCTCCTCCGACGCAGAGTTTCTGCGGCGCCTCTGCCTGGACCTGACCGGCAGGCTGCCTCCCGTTTACCGGGTGCGCCAGTTCCTGGCAGACCCGGACCCTCGAAAGCGCACCCGGCTCATCGGCCTGCTGCTCCGATCGCCCGAGTTCGTGGATCACTGGTCCTGGCGCTTCTACGACTTCCTGCGGGTGATCAGCCCCGCCTACAAGGACTGGGTGCGCCGGGCCATTGCCGAGAACAAGCCTTACGACCAGTTCGCCCGGGAGCGGGTGGCCGCCCAGGGTTTCGACGGCCCCTCCCGCCACTACGAGGACATGGGGGGCACGGCCGTGCCTCTGCCGCAAAATGCCATGGGGGAGCAGGTCCGGGTCTTTCTGGGCCGGCGCATGGACTGCGCCCAGTGCCACGACCACCCCTACGAGTCCTGGAGCCAGGACCAGTTCTGGGGTCTGACCGCCTTTTTCGGGCGACTCAGCAACCTGCATCCGGGATTTCCCCAGGTGGATTTCGTGATCATGGACGACCCCGAAGGCTACGGGACTTTCGGCAAGGGGGCCAAGGTCATTCACCCCCGCAGCAAGCGGGAGGTTCAGCCCAGGTTCCTGGACGGGAGTACGGTGCCCGAGGACCGGCGGGACGACTGGCGGCTGGCGCTGGCCGAGTGGATGACCTCGCCTGAAAACCCCTACTTTGCCCCGGCCATGGCCAACCGCATGTGGGGCTATTTCTTCGGAAGAGGGATCGTGGATCCGGTGGATGACTTTCGCTCCAACAACTTGGCTACCCATCCCCGACTGCTGGAGGCCCTGGCCCGCTACTTTGTCAGGAGCGGGTACGATCTGCGTTCCCTGATTCGCCTCATGGTGGAGTCCCGGACCTATCAGCTTTCGGGAGATCCCAACCCCACCAACCGCACCGATCGGGTCAACTATTCCAGAGCGCTTCCACGCCCCCTGGACAGCGAGGTGCTTTTAAGGGCCATCTCCCAGGTGAGCGGCGTGAAGGGGCAGGACGGAAACTTCTTCAACGTCTACGGAAAGCCCGACCTGAGCTTTATTCCCGAACGCGATATGAAGCCCAGCCTGCTGCAGGCCCTGCACCAGTTGGCCGGTCCGACCTTCACCGCCAAGCTCTCCCTGGAGGGAGGCCGGGTGGACCGACTGCTGCAGCGCAATGCCTCCGATGAGGCCATCATTGAGGAACTGTATCTGGCGGCCCTGTGCCGTTTCCCGACCGAATCCGAACAGGCAGCGCTGAAAGACATGATCCGCCGGCAGGATTCACGGCGGGAGGCGGTGGAAGATCTGCTGTGGGCCGTGGTGAACTCGGAGCAGTTCCTGAACAACCACTGAACTCACAAGGAGAGTCGCGGTCATGAACCGATGGGGATGCGACAGTTTCTGCGAGAGCCTGGCTCGCCGGCACTTTTTGCGGGTGGGGTCTCTAAGCCTGGTGGGGATCCACCTGGGGCAGTATCTCGAAATGAAGAGCCTGATGGCGGCTTCGGGCGTCAAGGCCTCCCCGGCCAGGGCCCAGGCCTGCATCCTGCTCCTGCTGGAAGGCGGGCCCAGCCAGGTGGACACCTGGGATCCGAAACCCAGCAGTGGTTTCCGGCCCATCGGCACCAACGTGCCCGGGATCCAGGTCTCCGAGATCCTGCCTCGGATGGCCCGCCACATGGACAAGTTGTCCATCATTCGCTCCATGACCCACGAGGAAGTGGACCATCCCCTGGGCCGGGAATACATCACCAGCGGTCACCGCCCGGCCCCGGCCATGGAGTTTGCCAGCGTGGGGTCCATCATTGCCAGGGAGCTGGGGCCTCGCAACGACATTCCTCCCTACGTGCTGGGCGCCCCCCACCTCACGCAGAGCTACTATGGTGCATCTTCCCTGGGAGCCGCTTACAATCCTCTGGTGGTCCCCGATCCCAGCAAGAAGGACTTCAAGCTCAAGGACCTCACCCTTCCCAAATCCATCACCGAGAAACGGATCGAGGATCGCCGCGGCTTTCTGCAAGTGGTCGACGACCTCTACCGCCGCAAGGAGGTCCTGACGGAAGCGTCGGCGCGGGAGACCTTTCGGGACAAGGCCATGGAGATGATCCTGTCTCCGGCCATGAAGAAGGCCTTCGATCTTTCACAGGAGTCGGAGACGACCAAGGATGCCTACGGCCGCTACGGATTCGGACAGAGCGCCCTGCTGGCCCGGCGCCTGGTGGAAGCCGGCTCCCGCTTCGTCACTGCGGCCGGATACAACCTGGACAGCGGTTGGGACACCCACGGCCGGGGGTCGGGAGGAGAGAACGACAAGAAGCTGCGGGCCCTGCTGTGCCCCACTCTTGACCAGACCCTGACGGCGCTGCTGGTGGACCTGGAGCAGCGCGGGCTGTTGGAATCCACCATCGTGATGGCCATGGGCGAGTTCGGCCGCACTCCCGAGATCAATCCCATCAACGGCCGCGACCACTGGCCCTTCTGTTGGTCCATGGTCTTGGGCGGGGGAGGGCTGCAGGGGGGGCAGGTCATCGGAGCCAGCGACGAGAGGGGTGGTTACGTGGCCGAGCGTCCCATCTCGGTGGGCGACGTCTTCGCCACCATCTACAAGGCCATGGGCATCGACTGGACCAAGGAATACATGACCCCGGTGGGCCGGCCCATCAAGATCGCCAACTCCTTCGACGACACCACCGGCCGGCCGATCGAAGAGTTGATATAACGCGACCGCGCCTCAGCCAAAGATCGACAGGCTGGGGAGAATAGATACTCGCGAAGAGACTGACTCAGGAGGCACATCATGGCTCGAATACGTCATCTGGCTCTGCGCTGCCGTGACATGGAGGAGTCCCGCCGCTTCTATGAGAGCGTCTTCGGGTGGGAATTCATCGGCTATCGGCCCAGCCGGCTGGGCATGGACCTGACCGACGGCGTGACCAACATCACCCTGATCCAACAGCCCGCCGACTGCGATCGACCCCGCATCGAGGAGGGCAACGAGTATGTGCACTTCGGCGTCATGGTGGAGGACCTGGAGGCCGCCTGGCAGCGCTGCCGCCAGTGGGGCGCCGAGGCCTCCAAGACCGTCAAGGAGCGCATTGACCTGGACCGACGCCGCCTGCCCGATCGCGCCTTCAAGATTGAAGACCCCGACGGCAACGTGGTGGACGTGACCGCCGACAAGGACGAATGGCGGGGAGTCAAGTTGTAGCCAATATCCACAATCGACATTCGAGGGAACAAGGTGACAACCACGCCGGATGTTTCAGCAGCGGGACTGCCGGGTTCTGCTCCCCAGCCACTATCCGCGGGAAGCCGCTACCTGATCGTGGTGACGGCCTTTCTGGGGTGGATGTTCGCCGGGGTGCAGATGTCCATCACCGCCCTGGCCATGCGTTCGGCGGCCATCGACCTGCTCCAGTCGACCAACGAGGCTCTGGTCGGAAAGTGGTTCGCCTGGTACGTGTGCGCCTTTCTCTTCGGCGCCGCCGCAGGGGGTTGGCTCTTTGGGCGGCTGGGAGACCGCTTCGGCCGTGTCAAGGCCATGGGGTGGAGCATTCTGTGTCTCTCCGTTTTTTCCGGCCTGGCCTGGTGGGCACAAAGTCCCTTCGAGTTGCTGGTCATACGGTTTGTGACCTGCCTGGGCATTGGGGGCATGTGGCCCAACGGCGTGGCCATTGTCTCGGAGGCTTGGTCCGATCTCTCTCGACCGATCCTGGCGGGCATCATGGGGACGGCGGCCAACGTGGGCCTGCTTCTGATGGCCTGGACCGCCACGGGAGTCGAAATCACTCCGGATACCTGGCGCTGGGTGATGGTGGTGGGAGCAGCGCCCGTCGTCCTGGGACTGTTCGTTCTGGCTGCGGTTCCGGAATCGCCCCGCTGGTTGGCCCAACGAAACGCTCCCCGAGCCGCCGCGGGAGAGCCCTCCAAAGCCACCCCCGAGGTCTTCAGGCCGCCTCTGCGAAGTCTGACCCTGATCGGGATCGCCTTGGGGACCGTTCCCTTGCTGGGGGGGTGGGGCGCCTCCAACTGGATGATCCCCTGGGCCGGCGAGGCCGGCGCGGCGGCGGATCCGCCGGACCCTTTTCTGAAGTCCTGGGTTCAGTTCTACCGATCTCTGACAGGGACGATCGGCAGCCTCCTGGGGGGCGTCATTGCCAGCCTGGTGGGCCGCCGTCGCACCTATTTTCTTTTGAGTCTGGGAGCACTGTTTTCCAGTCAGTACATGTTCTGGCTGCTCACTCCCACCGATGACACCTTCCTGATTTGGGCCGCGGCCCTGGGATTTTTCTCCGGTGTCTATTTCGGGTGGCTGCCGCTGTTCCTGCCGGAACTGTTTCCCACCGCCGCCCGTTCCACCGGCGCCGGGGTCAGCTTCAATTTCGGTCGCATCCTGACGGCGGTAGCCGTGCTGTTGGCCGGATGGCTGATCGCTCACTTCGAAGGGGACTATGCCCGCATCGGAAGGGTGACCAGTTTCATCTACGGGGTCGGAATCGTCGTGATCTTCTTCGCGCCCAAAAGCTCCGACCACAGACTGCGGGACTGAGAGGCGGGATGCGGAAGCAAACGGAATCCGGCTCCGGCGGTGGGGCTCTTGGAGGATAAAGGGCGCCGCCGGCCGGCGCCAACGGAGATACAGGCAAATGAAAACGATCACTCGTCGCAGGATCCTGTCCTACTCGCTGGGCGGATCGGCCGCCCTGGGGGTGATGGGCACTCTGGCAATCCGGTCCGGTTCCGCCTCGCCCAACGAAAAGGTGAATGTAGCCGTCATCGGCATCAACGGCATGGGCCACTTTCACGTCAGGACCCTGGCCAACCGGACCGATGCCCACATCGTGGCCCTCTGCGACGTGGACCCGGCGGTTCTGCAGAAGGTAGGTGAGACGGTCAAGAATGCGACCGGCAAGACGCCCAAGCTGGAGAGCGACTTCCGCCAGGTCCTGGCCGACCCCTCGATAGAGGCGGTCGTTATCGCCACTCCCCACCACTGGCACGCTCCCATGGCCCTGCGAGCCATGAAGGCCGGCAAGGACGTCTATGTCGAAAAGGCCGCCAGCCACGTCTTCAGGGAGGGTCAGCTACTGGTCGAGGCAGAACGGAAATACAATCGAATCTTTCAGCACGGAACCCAGATGCGGGCCAGTCCGCTGCTGGCCCGTGCCGGCGAGATCCTGGCCGCCGGGACCCTGGGCGAGATCAAGACGACCAAGGCCTGGAACGTGCAGCGACAGATCGAGCGCCCGGTGGTGCCGGATGCGCCGGTTCCCGAGGGAGTCGACTACGACAGGTGGCTGGGTCCGGCCCCGCGTCGTCCCTTCAACCCCAATCGATTTCATCGAAACTGGAGGCTCTTCCGCGACTACAGCAACGGGGACATCGGTGACGACGGGGCCCACGATCTGGACCTTGCCCGCTGGGCGCTGGGCGTCGACACTCACCCCGAGCGCATCACCGCCCATGGAAGCCAGATCGACCTGGCAGGGGCGCGGGAATATCCGGACAACATGATGGTAGCCTACCAGTACGGGCAGGGAAAGGTGCTCCTCTACGAGGAACGGCTATGGACGCCCTACGGGCTCCATGGTTATGACAGCGGCAACACCTTCTACGGGACCGAGGGATACATGGTGCTCTCGCGGCGAG
>JAPOZE010000249.1:0-5282 GCA_026706225.1 Acidobacteriota bacterium | reverse complement strand
ATGCCCGGGCCGACGCCATGTTGACCAAGGACTACCGGGAACCCTGGAGCGTGGAGGGCTTGTAGCTCCGCCGGTCCCCCTCTGCGAAGGAGAGACGAGATGAAAAGACGAGAATTTCTGACCACCATCGAACGCGCCGGCCTGGGCATGGCCGCCGGTGCTCTCATGACCGCGGGAGCCGGTCAGGCCCGGGCCGGCTCGGCGCCCGGCAGACCTTCCGGTTCGACCGAAAAGACCGCGACCGGACACCGCTTCCGCCGGGCCATGTACATCCCGGAGTTGAGGCTGCCCTTTGACGAGGAGTTGGCCGCGGCCAAGGAGATCGGGGTGGACTACGTCTGGTTCAACCGCATGCTCAACGAGACCGAGATTGCCCGGATGAGCGACGCGGCCGCCGACCGCATGGCCCAGAGGGTGGAGCGTCAAGGCCTCGAGATCTTCCTGCTCAACGCCGGCAATCCCTTCAAGCAGGTTCACCTGACCGATCTGGATCTCAAGACCATGGCGGATCACCAGGGGTTCAAAAAGGACTTCAAACACCTGGTCCGCTCCATGCAGATCGCCTCCCGCATCGGCGTCGGCGCCGTGGGCGCCTTCACCTTCGCTTGGCCGGGCGAGTACTCCAGCGGCAAGCCCACCTGGCCCATGCGCTGGCTCACCCGGGGCGGGGTCATCGCCGAGGTGGACATGGAGAAGCTGGTGAAGGCCTTCACCCTGGTGGCGGAGGAGGCCGAGCGCTACCAGGTGGACGTGGCGCTCTCCATGATGCCCTGGAACTACACCAACACCACGGGCAACTTCCGCAGCCTGGTGGAACGGGTGGGCTCCCGCCGCCTCACGGTGATGTGGGGGCCGGCCGACTGCTGGAATTGCGGCGAGTGGGACGTGGCCACCGCCGGCTTCAGCAACATTCGGCCCTATCTCCACGGGCTTCATCTCAAGGACCTGCACGTGGTCGACGGCCGCAAGCTCAAGTTCGAATACCGACCCCTGGGCGACGGCGACGTCGACTACCTCACCATTCTGCGCGGCATGCGAGACCACGGCTGCGACGTCTTCCTCTCCCTGGCCACTCACTTCCGCCCCCCCAGCGGCTCCCGCGTAGAGGCCATGAAGATCAACTACCGCAACCTGAACGAAATGATTCGCAAGGTGGAAGCGGAGGTCTAGGGACGTTGCTGCAGCTCGAACTGGCGGAATCGAAATCCGCCGGACACACGTATAGTGAATGTAAGGAGTCCTTGCCGGGAGAAATGAAAATGCAAGTCAAGCAGAGTGTTCAAGCGCTTCTTGACCGGTTACCTGACGACTGTAGTCTGGACGACGTGCAGTACCACTTGTATGTGCTGCAGTCCATTGAGCGCGGCCAAGCCGACGCCAAGGCCGGACGGACGATATCCCACCAAGAGGTAGCCCGAGAGCTTCGCAAGAAATGGTTGGTCAACAGCGCCGGGTAACCTGGACCAAAGCAGCCAGTTTGGCATTGGGCGAAGCCCTTTCATATCAATTTCGATGGCTGAGCGGAAATCTGGAGTGGTATACTGAACCTGATTGAATTCTAACTTGCGCAAGTGTAAATCACTAGTTGCGGTGATCAAGAGTTTCAAGCACAAAGGGTTGGAGAAATTCTTCACCAGCGGTAGCGCAGCTGGTATTCAGCCAACCCACAGAGCGCGAATTGAGGAGCGATTGCAGGCCCTTCACACCGCGTTCAGCATCAACGATATGAACATTCCAGGTTGGCGTCTTCACCCGCTTAAAGGCGACAGAGAGGGACAGTGGGCTATCCATGTGAGTGGCAACTGGCGTGTCGTATTCGAGTTTTTGGACGGTGACGCCTATGCTGTCAACTACGAGGACTATCACTAATGAGCATTCAGCAACATAACCCCATGCATCCAGGAGTGTTCATCAAGCGGGTTTACTTGGAGCCCTTTGACATCAGCGCAAAGGAACTCGCCTACAAGTTGCAGGTCAGTGAATCCGTAGTGAGCCGTATTGTCAACGGCAAGGGCAGTGTGACTCCAACTATGGCGCTCAAGCTGTCCAAAGTCATTGGCCGGTCTCCGGAGAGCTGGCTATTGATGCAAGACAACCATGATTTGTGGGCGGTGCGGCAAGAGGTCGACCTCAGTGCGTTCAAAGCGCTTGAATTTGCGTAGTCGCTTTCGATCGCGTTCCCTGCCTTCCGAGAAAAAAGGCTAATCCAAATCCGCAATCCTCTTGCTCACACAACAAATTGCGGTTACGAAATGTGACATTTAGGAACTGGCTTCGAAGTCACGGCCATAAGAAGCCTAAAGAGCGCTGGCTGCGCGAACTATATCCTTGGCCTGTTTTTGCCCAGGTAGATTGCTGCAAAGCAAGGATCGGCCAACCACAGTCAGTTTTCTTTGACGGCTCGCGATACGACGTGACATTGAAATGCGTAAAGTGGCAGCCCGACCATAGTACCTATAGGTACCGTATCCTGGTCGAGTCGGAAGGTCTTGGGTGGCATTCCCGATCGTACTCAGATGAGTACGATATGTGCGGGTCCTCGGATGGCGACTTCGTTTCGGTGTTTCACACGAAAAAAAGGGAGCCACTCGAGAAGATCGCTCGAGCTTTCTTCGGACGGAGATGGTCGGCGCTCAAGCCAGAATCGTTTAAATCCCTTGCCGTGTCTCGATTTCTGGCTGCAAGTGTTGTCGGGCAGGTTGCGGAACAGGTGTATCAGAGTACTTCATTAATACACTATCCACTTGGCCACCTGCTTGCCAGGGTGTCTCCCATGTTTGCGAGTGGCTCTGATTTGTGGATAGGCCACAGGTTTTTTTCGGAAGATGCCTACGAGTGGGCAAGGCAAAACGCCGGGAGTGCTTCACGGATCATAGCCATATACTTCGCGGATACGAAGTATCAGTTCAGAACCGACCTCCCTCCGACCGCTAGCGTGCATTCAGTCACGGAACTCGACTCGAATGAGCTTGGCGGGATGTATGAGGATCTCATCCGAGTCCTACTTAGAGGGCTTCAGATTCCGACTGAACACCCGTCGGCCGGAGAACTTGCCTCGGTTGTACTGGGTAGACGCACAGTATCCGCTGGACCGGTCGTCGAAGCCGATGTTCATGAAGCACTTGCAGCGCTTAAGCGTCCGTGCCATTCAAAAAACGAGCTCCGATACCAACTCGCTGCAGCGGTAGTACTCAACGCATGGGTAGAAAGTGAGCGCCTGCTTGGATACCCCCAAAGGAAAAAGTTCTATGCGTTCAAGAAAAGGGTCGACGATCTGGTTAAGTGGGCTGCAGAAACTGTTCCACCGGGTGTCACATTGTGGGCTGAGACCTCAGGCGAAAATGGAGGCCCCATCATGTTTGTCAGGATCGACGGTGTCGATTTCAGCTTCCACGCGATTCCCAGAGCTCGTTTCTTTCTCAATTCAGGAGACCTGAAACTTAGTTGGAGTGGTGTGCGTCTCAAGCCGATCTCACCACTTCTACTTGCTTGGGCCCGGGGGTTGTTGAACAATTCTGCAGCTGCGTCAACACGAGCTGGATGAATTAGTCAACGCGGTTTCGGGTCACCTCCAGTGAACAGTGAACACAGTGTATCCTCCGAAGGTCGGTCTACCGAAAGGCTCATGACGTTCTGAGCATTTGCCTATTTTCGACGGGGAAATAACAATTTTTGGTGCAAGGGTGATGTCTCTATTCAATTGTCCACTGCTGGAAATGCTGGAACCGAGATTCCTTGAGAGGAAGTTCCTCTTCAGTTTGAAAGCAGCGGCATTGTGCCACGCATCATTCTTGAAATTCTCACGGTTCATTTGATCTTCTTCCCGAAGGATACTTGAGTGTGGAACCTTGGCTCGACACTACGTTCTTGCCAATTCGTTCTTCCCCCAAGGAGCAACTATGTTGAATCCACTCACCCGAAGGACCTTTCTGTCCCGGTCGGCCCGAGGGGCCGCCCTGGGAGCGCTGGGACCGATGTTGGCTGCCCGTCGGGCCTGGTCCGCCAATGACCGCCTGGG
The DNA here is from genome assembly GCA_026706225.1 of Acidobacteriota bacterium. Next base: position 1,264 of record JAPOZE010000249.1, on the reverse strand, counting down.
AATGGCCGTCATCGGGCTGCGGGGGATCGGTTTCAGCCATCTGAATCGCATCCTGGCGGGTCCCGATACGGACTGCCTGGCCGTCTGCGACGTCGATCGGGAGTTCCGAGAGCGCGCCGCCGAAACCGTCAAGCGGGCCACCGGACGCAAGCCTAAGGTGGTGGTCGACTTTCGCCATCTGCTGGATGATCCCGCCATCGATGCCATGGTGATCGCCACCCCTCACCACTGGCATGCTCCCATAGCGGTTCGGGCGCTACGGGCGGGCAAGGATCTCTACGTCGAGAAACCGGCCAGCCACGTGTTTCGGGAGGGACGGGTAATTCTGGACACGGCCAGGAAGCATGGCCGCATCGTGCAGCAGGGCACCCAGATGCGCTCGAGCCCGGTGACGCTCAAGGCCGGAGAGCTGTTAAGGGCGGGCGTGATCGGGGAAGTCAAGATGTCGAAGGCCTGGAACCTGCAGCGCCACAAGCATCGAAAGCCGGTTCCGGACGGCCCGGTCCCGGCTGGGGTCGACTACGACCTGTGGCTGGGCCCGGCGCCCAAGCGGCCCTTCAACGCCAATCGCTTTCACAACTATTGGCAGTGGCACCGGGACTACGGCAACGGCGACATCGGCAACGACGGCAGCCACGACCTGGACATGGCCCGTTTCGGGCTGAATCCCAAGGGCCTGCCCATCAGGATCACCGCCCACGGCAGCCGCATCGACCTGAAAGGCTTGCGGGAATACCCCGACAATATGATGGTGGCCTTCCAATATCCGGACGACAAGGTGCTGCTTTACGAAGACCGCGGCTGGACGCCCTACGGCCGCTACGGCTTCGACAGCGGCAATGCCTTCTACGGCACCGAAGGCTTCATGGTGTTTTCCCGGCGGGGCTATTTTCAGGTCTACCTGGGCAAGAAGGAGGAAAAGGGTCCGGGCATGCGCGGCGGCATCGGCAAGGAAGAGCACTTTGCCAATTTTCTGGACTGCGTGCGTTCGCGCAAGCAGCCCAACGCCTCGGCCGAGGTGGCCCATCTCTCCTGCGCGCTCAGCCATCTGGGCGACATCGCCTACCTGACCCAGCGGGTGCTTCACCTCGATCCGAAGACCGAAACCATTCTCAACGACCCCGAAGCCAACGCCATGCTGACCAAGGAGTATCGGGAGCCCTGGTCGGTCTGAGGACAGGGTCGTCCGAGTCAAAGGGCAAGGCTCCACTAGCCCGCATTTCTCACCAGAGTTCGCAAAGGAGCGGTGAACGGGGCGGTCGAG
>JAPOZE010000509.1 GCA_026706225.1 Acidobacteriota bacterium | reverse complement strand
AGAAGGAACCGGCCTTGACGGTGGCGTCGTTGGCGATGACCATGAAGTGACGGCCGCAGACCGTGGCCACGCCCGCGATCAGGCCGGCGGCCGGGGCTCCACCCCACTCGGCGTACATCCGGTGGGCCGCGTAGATCCCCAGCTCCAGGAAGGGGGGTTCGGGATCGATGAGATGTTGGATCCTCTCCCGGGCAGTCAGGCGGCCCTTGGCATGCTGTCTGCCTGCAGCCTCGGCGCCTCCCCCATTCCGGATCGCGGCCTCCTCCCCCCGCATCCGGGCCACCAGCGCTTCCATCGCCCGCAGGCGCCTCTGAAATCGAGGACTGCGAGGGTCGACCGCGCTTCGAAATGCCTCGGAAGAATCTGACATCGTCATGGGTCCCCGGCCCGGGGAGGGTTCCGCCAATGGGCTTGAAGGGAATCCGGTCCGGGCATTGCGGACGACTCTTTCGTCCAACCTCCCGGACGGCAAGGGGAACCGTCCCCCCACCGGCTGCTCAGAGCAGGCTCATCTCCCTCTCCTTCAAGGCCTTGATCCGGTCTCGCAGGCGAGCGGCGGCCTCGAACTCGAAGTTGCGGGCCGCCTCTCTCATCTTGGCTTGCAGCTTGAGGATCTGGGCTTCGATTTCATCGGGAGAGGTCACTTCGTCGGCTTCCTGCTCCGGCGCCAGGTCCAGATAGTCCGCCTCGACCATGGCGATCAGGCTCATGTCCACCGGCTTCAAGATCGATTCCGGCGTGATGTCGTGTTCCCGGTTGTAGCGAAGCTGCTTTTCCCGCCGCCGGTTGGTCTCATCCAGGGCCTGCCTCATGGATTCGGTCATCTGATCCGCGTAGAGTATGGCCTGACCTCTCAGGTGGCGGGCAGCTCTCCCGACGGTCTGGATGAGAGAATCGCGGGACCTCAGGAAGCCTTCCTTGTCGGCATCCAGGATGGCGACCAGCGACACTTCGGGAAGGTCGAGCCCCTCGCGCAGCAGGTTGATTCCCACCAGCACGTCGAATTCTCCCAGCCGCAGGCCTCTCAGGATCTTGATCCGCTCCAGCGTATCGATCTCCGAATGCATGTAGCGGCAACGGACCCCCACCTCGCGATAGTACTCGGCCAGGTCCTCGGCCATGCGCTTGGTCAGGGTGGTCACCAGCACCCTTTCCCCTCGTTTTTCCCGCAGGCGAATCTCGTGAAGCAGGTCGTCCACCTGAGACCTGACGGGCCTCACCTCCACCGCCGGATCCACCAGCCCGGTGGGACGGATGATCTGCTCCACCACCGCGCCGCTGGTCCGGGTCAGTTCGTAGGGCCCGGGGGTTGCCGAGACATAGATGACCTGATTGAGGCGCCGCTCGAATTCCTCGAACTTGAGAGGGCGGTTGTCCAGGGCCGAGGGCAGGCGAAACCCGAAGTCGACCAGGTTCTGCTTGCGGGACCGGTCCCCGGCATACATCCCTCGAACCTGGGGAACGGTCTGGTGACTTTCATCGATGAAGATCAGGTGGTCCTGAGGCAGGTAGTCCATCAAGGTTGGGGGAGGCTGGCCGGGGCGGCGGCCCGAGAGATGGCGGGAGTAGTTCTCGATGCCGTGGCAGAAACCGATTTCCTTCATCATCTCCAGGTCGAACAGCGTCCGTTGCTGAAGACGCTGGGCTTCCACCCACTTGCCTTCGGCTTCCAGGCGGGGACGCCACTCCTCCAACTCCTCCCGGATGGTCCCGATGGCCTTGAGCAGGGTGGGACGGGGCATGACGTAGTGGGACTTGGGATAGATGGGGAGGCGCTCGTAGGAGAAGCGGATTTCTCCGGTGAGCGGTTCGATCTGAAACAGGGACTCGATTTCATCCCCGAAGAGCTCGATGCGGTAGGCCTGATCGTCGTAGGCCGGAAAGACCTCGATGCGGTCCCCTCGAACCCGGAAAGTGCCCCGGCGGAAATCGTCGTCGCTGCGCTCGTACTGGATCTCCACCAGCTTCTTCAGTATCTGTTCCCTCCTGATCCGTTGTCCCTTGTCCAGGAAGAGCAGCATCCCGTAGTAGGCTTCCGGAGAACCGATGCCGTAGATGCAGCTCACGCTGGCCACAATGACGCAATCCCGGCGTTCGAACAGGGAGCGGGTGGCCGACATGCGCATCTTGTCGATCTCGTCGTTAATGGTGGCTTCCTTCTCGATATAGGTATCAGTAGCGGCAATGTAGGCTTCGGGCTGATAGTAGTCGTAGTAGCTGACGAAGTACTCCACGGCGTTTTCGGGGAAAAAGGTGCGGAACTCCTGGCAGAGCTGGGCCGCCAGGGTCTTGTTGTGGGCCAGCACCAGGGCCGGCCGGTTCATCTGCTCGATGACCTTGGCCATGGTGTAGGTCTTCCCGGACCCGGTGACCCCCAGCAACACCTGGTGCAGCTCGCCGTCATCCAGTCCGCGCACCAGGTCCCGGATCGCCTGGGCCTGGTCGCCCTTCGGCTCATACTGGGTTACCCGGAAGGGTTTCTGAGTTTCCACCGGAGGCTATCCCTGATAGCGGCGGAACAGGAGGGTGGCGTTGGTGCCCCCGAAGCCGAAGGAGTTTGACAGCGCATACTCCATCGGCTGTTTGCGCGCCTGGTTGGGCACATAGTCCAGGTCGCACTCGGGGTCGGGGTTCTCGTAGTTGATGGTCGGAGGAGCCGTTTGATGGTGGAGAGCCAGAACCGATATCGCCCCCTCCAGGCCGCCGGCCGCTCCCAGCAGGTGGCCGGTCATGGACTTGGTGGAACTCACCAGCACGCGGCGGGCGTGCTCACCGAAGGCGAGCTTGATGGCCTTGGTTTCCAGCCTGTCATTGAAGGGCGTGGAGGTGCCGTGAGCGTTGATGTAGTCGACCTGTTCCGGCCGAATGCCGGCATCCTGAACCGCGTTGGACATGACCTGGCACGCCCCTTCGCCGTCTCCGGAGGGTTGGGTGATGTGATAGGCATCCCCGGACATGCCGTAACCCACAATCTCGGCGTAGATGGTGGCGCCGCGGCGCTCGGCCCTCTGCATCTCTTCCAGCACCAGGATTCCCGCCCCTTCTCCGATCACGAAACCGTCCCGGTCCCGGTCGAAAGGACGACAGGCCTTCTCCGGTTCTTCGTTCCGGGTGGACAGAGCCCGCATGGAAGCGAATCCGCCCACGCTCATGGGAGTAATGGCGGCTTCCGATCCGCCGCAGAGCATGGCGTCGGCTTCCCCCCTGGCAATGATCCTGAAGGAGTCGCCGATGGCATGGGATCCCGAGGAGCAGGCGGTGCAGGTGGCCGTGTTGGGACCCTTGGCCCCGAACCGGATGGAGAGTTGTCCGGCCGCCAGATTGATGATGGAGGAGGGAATGAAGAAAGGGGAGATCCGCTTGGGACCGCCTCGCAGCAGCGCGCTGTGTTCGCGCTCAATGGTGGAGAAGCCTCCGATCCCCGATCCGACATGCACCCCGAATCGGCGCTCCAACTCCGGCGTCACCTTCAGTCCCGACGATTCCATGGCAAAATCGGAAGCCGCCACGGCGTACTGGATGAAGGGATCCATTTTCTTGACGTCTTTTTTGGCAATCCAGTTCAGCGGATCGAATCCCTTGACCTCCCCCGCGATCTTGACGGCAAAGGGCCCCGTATCGAAACGCGTGATGGACTTGATGCCGGCTTCTCCCGCGACCAGGGCCTCCCAGTTTTCCCGGGTCCCTATGGCCAGCGCGGACACCACGCCGATACCGGTAACTGCCACTCTCCGTTTCAATGCCCCATCCTCCCGCTACCGAACCGCTTGCCGGGTCCCGTTTCCCCAACCCGCGAAATCCTGCGGTCGTTCGGCAGCGTTGCCGCCGGGCTACCGGACACTATCCCTTGGCGTGGGTCTCCACGTAGGCGATCGCGTCCTTGACCGTCTGGATCTTCTCGGCATCCTCGTCGGGAATCTCGATTCCGAAACCCTCCTCGAACGCCATGACCAGCTCCACCGTATCCAGAGAATCCGCGCCCAAGTCGTCCACAAAGGAAGCCGTAGAGGTCACTTCCGATTCGTCGACCCCCAGTTGCTCCACGATGATCTGCTTGACCTTGTCCTCCACGCCCGAATCAGCCATCCCCATATCCTCCTCGATTGAAATCGGATTGAACTCCTGTTTGCCAAAAAGAGCGCAAGCCCGCTGCGTTTATGCCGGCCCGGAGACCGCAGGGTCGCGTGGACCATGAGGCGCCATCGCTCTCAGCCCCGCCGAAAAAAGGCTCATGTTGCCATCAGCGTTCGAAAAAGGCAAGTCATGACCGCGCCCCGCTCCGCCCCCCGGAACCGGCCTGCCGGGATCCCATGTACGGGACCTCACATGTACAACCCTCCATTGATGTGCAGCACCTGGCCGGTCACATAGCCGGCTTCATCCGAAGCCAGGAACCTGACGCCCAGGGCGATTTCCCGATCCAGCCCGACCCGGCCCATGGGAATCCGTTCGAGCAGCTTGGCTCTGGCGGCCTCCGGGAGCGCCCGGGTCATGTCGGTGTCCACGAAGCCCGGGGCCACCGCGTTGACCGTGATGTTCCGTTTGGCCACCTCCTGAGCCACCGTCTTGGTCAAGCCGATGATCCCCGCCTTGGAGGCCACGTAGTTGGCCTGACCGGCATTGCCCGTCAATCCCACCACCGAAGAGAGGTTCACGATTCGACCGTAACGCTGCCTCAACATGATCTTGACCGCCGCCTGGGTGCACAGAAAGGTGGCGGTCAGATTGGTCCGCAGCACTTCCGACCAGTCTTCCGGCTTCATCCGCAGCAGCAGCCCGTCCCGGGTGACCCCGGCGTTGTTCACCAGGACATCCAGCCGGCCGAAGCCACTCATCACCTGCCCAAAGGCCGTTTTGATCTGATCCGGTTGGGTCAGGTCCACCGAAACCGGCAGGGCCTTTCGCCCCAACCCTTCGATTTCGGCAGCCACCGCGCTCAGCCGGGCCTCATCCCTTCCTCCCACGGCCACGTCGGCGCCGGCCTCGGCCAGGACCAGGGCGCAGGCCCTTCCGATGCCCCGCGTTCCGCCGGTGACAAAGGCAACCTTACCTTGAAGCGACATCGAACCTCCCTTCATCCGGCAGCCCCCAAGGCAGCCAGGGTCTTGTCCAGGCTGCGGACGTCTTCCACGTTGAGAACCTGCAGCGACCGGTCGGTTTGCCGGACCAGCCCCGACAACACCCGGCCCGGTCCCACCTCCACGAAACGGCGCACCCCTCGATCTCTCAGGAGCTGAATGGTCTCGCTCCAGCGAACCGGAGCGCACACCTGCCGAACCAGGGCCCGGGCCACCTCGCTTCCCCGCCGGGTTGCGGCAGCCTCGGCGTTGGTCACCAGGGGACACTGAAGATCCCGAAACTGCAGTTGACCCAGGTCCTTCTCCAGGCGGTCCCGGGCCGGTTGCATCAGGGCGCAGTGGAAGGGCGCGCTGACCGGCAGGGGAATGGCCCGCCTGGCTCCCCGTTGAGGCGCCAGTTGGACGGCTCGCCCGACCGCCTCGGCAGCACCGGCAATCACGATCTGAGCCGGAGAGTTGAGATTGGCAGCCGACAGCACCTGCCCCTGAGCCGCTTCCCGGCAAAGGGACTCCACCGACTCCAGCGGCATCCCCAGAAGAGCGGCCATCGCGCCCTGCCCGACGGGGACGGCTTCCTGCATGTACTGGCCGCGCTTCCTGACCGTGGTGACGGCATCGGCCAGAGAGAGACCGCCGGCGGCCACGACGGCACTGTATTCCCCCAGGCTGTGACCGGCCACGAACCGGGGTCGGATCCCTCGAGCCGCCAACACGGCATGGGCCGCCACTGAAACCGCCAGGATGGCAGGCTGGGCGATCTCGGTGAGCTGCAGCTCTTCGGGCTTGCCCTCGAAGCACAACCGTCCAATGGAGAATCCCAGCGCCCGGTCGGCTTCCGACAGCACGGCCCCGGCTTCCGGGAAAGCGTCCGTCAATTCCCGGCCCATTCCCGGGTATTGCGAAGCCTGTCCGGGAAAAATGAAGGCGATAGGGTGGTTCATGGGAGCCAATCAGGGAGGGGGCTGCGGGGACCGGTAAAAGTCAGCGAGCGCAGGCCGACAGGTGCGGCCGGTTGCCGGATCCGATGGATCTTGGGGCGGTCTCGCCCGGAGCCTGCGGGGCCTACTTCTCGCCCACGTCAATCACCTCGCGCCCGCGGTAATAGCCGCAGTGCGGACAGACCCGATGGGGCAGCCTGGTCTCGTGGCAATCGGGACACTTCGAGGTGGAGCGCACGGTCAGGAAGTCGTGGGACCGTCTCTTGTTGCGGCGGGATTTGGAGTGACGTCGTTTAGGATTCGGCATTACGGTTCCCCCGGATCGAATGGACCCTCAATTCCTGAACTTCAGCAGCGGGGCCAATCGAGGGTCGCTGACCACCGGGCCGCAACAGCAACCGTCGCGGTTCCTGTTCCGCCCGCAGGCCGGGCACAGCCCCCGGCAGTCCTCCTGACACAGGGGTTTCATCGGCAAGCTCAAGAGGATCTGCTCGCGAACGATGTCGCTCACATCGATAAAATCGCCAGTGAAGAACCCCACTTCCAGATCTTTCTGCTGCAGAGCGATTTCCCCGGTCAGCGAATGGTGGGCGTTGGACTGGTAGTACTGATTGAAATGGGCTGTCATGGGGCGGGACAGTGCCTCCAGGCAGCGGGCACAGGTCAATTCCATTTCAGCGCCCAACTCGCCCCGCACCCGCACTCCGCCTTGAGACTGTCTTTCGGCCGTCATGTGAACCGCTACCTCGCCGGAGATGCGAACCTGCCCTTCGTCCAGATTCAACTGTCGGGCGGTCAGGCCGGCCTTGAGAGAGCGCGGTCCCCGCGCCAATTCCCTGACGTCGATTCGCAACGGGTTCATGAGCCTTGCGCCGATCCAGCCCTCTGCTGAGCGGCTTAAGTGCCTCAAAACCAAAGCGCTTCATTATAGCCGGGGCAAGCGGGATGTCAACGTCAAATGGCCGGCGAAGGGACTGGAAGGGGCGGAGACGCCAACGATCGCAACGGGAGGATCAGGCGGAGGGCTGCAGCGACTTGACCCTGGCCTGGTAGGACTTGTCCAGGATGATCTGGAGAAGAGGATTGCCGATCTCGGTCTGTTCGATCCGTTCCTGGATCTCTTCGAGCTCCTCCAGGTCCCTGGCACGCTTGATGACGTTCTTGAAGAAACTCAGGTCCCCGACCGTCATGATCTCTTCGCTCTCCTCGTCCTCGATGATGGCCAGATGCGATTCCGGCAGAAACTCACGAATCTTCCAATAGAGCTTCTCCCTGTAGTCCAGATTCTTCTCTTCCAGATCGGGATGAAACCACTCGGCCGTAAACATCCCTTCCTCATTATCCAAATTGAGGTCCGTAAAGATATCCGGCTCCTGTTCGGCCATCTCCAGAATCAACTTCTCCAGATCCTTGATCACGCCGGCACTGGAATAAACGGTCAGAATGGTTACTTTCATCAGCGGCCCCTGCCTCCATGCGGTCTTCCCCGATTTGCGACTGGATTATAAGGAGAAAGAAACCCCAATCCAACCCTTTTCGACCCGAGAGGACCGCCGCGAGTATCGGCCGCTCAGGGCCGGGCCGGCTGGAAACTCGAGCAGGGTCCGGTGCGATAGGGAAATCGCCGGATCACCGATTCATTGACCTTGACGCCCAGCCCCGGAGCTTCAGGAACGATCAGTTCTCCCTTGTCGATCCACAGGGGAGTGTGAAGCATCTGTTCCGCCAGCCGAAAGGGATAGGTGCCGGACCTGCCTACGCCGGAGTACTGCGGCCACTCCATCCAACCCACCAGCTCGGCTCCGAAACAACTGGCCAACTGGGCCAGGCAGGCCGCTTCCAGAGGAGTCGAAAGGCGTCCGATGGCCACACGGCGGCCAAGCGGTTGCACCTCCCGCAAGACCCGGTGACCGTCGACCAGTCCCCCGAGATGGAGCACATCCAACTGCAGGACATCCAGCCAATCCGTTCCTGCCAGCTCCAGCCATTCCTGCGGAGAGGACTGGCCACCACCTCCCGAAATCGGAACCGGACAGTCCTTCAACAACTGCCGAAGCGTCCCCCTGTCCTCCGGGGCCACCGGCTCTTCAACCCACTCCGGCCGGCTGGAGGCCACCTCCCGCAGCAGCCGAGCGGTCTCCTCCAACCCGTATTGATCCCCGCGCCAGGCCCTGGCGTCCACCATGATTCCCCAGGGCGGAGGAAAGGCTCCGCGCAGTTCCCGGACGGTCTGCAGGTCCTGCCGGGGAGACCTTCCCAGTTCCAGCTTGCAGGCGGAGAACCCCGAACCGGCCCACAAGCCGGCCTCCCTGACACTCTCCTCGCCATCGAGGTAGACGCCGCCGCTGGCATGGATTCGAACTCGTCCGCGTACCCGCCCGCCCAGGAGCTCCGACAGGGAACACCCCGCGATCTGTCCCTGAAGGTCCAACAGAGCCATTTCCACCGCAGCGAAGGCCTGCACCAGGCCCGGGTACCGCGGGCGCCGCTGGAACACTTTCCTGCGCAGGCCGGGCAGGTTTGCGGGGTTGAGGCCCACCACGGCCGCGCGCAGGTTTCGATTGATCAACTGAGCCACGTTGGGAGAAGGAGTACCGACCCCATACCCCACCTGCCCCTGATTGGCGCGGGCTCGAACCAGGAGGCAATCGCGCTTGTAGATGGTGACCCGGCCTCCCTGGACCGGCCGCCGGAGCGGTTGGGGCAGCGGCGAGCTCAGCAGGGAGGCCTGGAGCTCATCGACCTTGACTTTCATGAGAGTCTTGCGAAATTCGTCGTGCAGCGCTGGTGCAGCGCTGGGGACGTTGTTGAATTACTGGAACAACTGGTAAAGACCGCACAGGAGACGTGATGGAATCCATGCAATTCAGGATGGGCTGATCCAAGCTATTCCAGTAATTCAACAACGTCCCCTGTTCGCATGAGCTTCCGCCCACGGCGGAATCCACGAATCCGGTTGGAGCGAATGCGATCGGTTCAGGGAGGAAGTGGCTGCGGGGGCGCGGCCGGCAAGGCTGAGGAACGGCTGTGCCTGGCAAGCCCATTGAGGGAGTGACGGACTGCCGCGATTTCCTGGTCCCCACTAGGCCCCGGCTACCGCCAATCGTGCAAACTGGTCTACCTGGGCGTTCACGGAAGAACGGAACGATTCCAGGGCGTCTTCCACGCCATAGCGAAGATCGTCGTGCATGGACTCGTAGCGGGCATGGACTCGCGAGAACAGTTCCTGCACCTGGACCCTGAGTTCCTCCACTTCCCTGGCGCCGGAACGCACGGAGTGGGAAACCGCTTGGGTGAACGAATCCAGTTCGGCTTCCAGAAACTCCTTGAAGTCGTGGATGGCGATCTGCTGGCTGGTGACCTTCTCGAAGTGGTAGCCCATGACGGCCAGGTGGAATGCCTGGGTGAGCATGCGGGGATGGTCCCTGGCGACCTTGGCAATGAACTTGAGGTAGGCCGGACCCTGCCTGGAGAAGAGCTGCCGGCGCAACGATTTCCCAATGGCTCGCACCTCGTTCATGCCCACCGGCTTGGAAACGTAGGGACTGGGCCTGACATGCTCCATCATGTTCAAACAGCGCCTGAAATAGTTTTCCAGTGTCGGGTCGTAGATGGTGGTCAGCACCCGTCGATACCCCTCGATCAAGGTCTGGGGATCCATCTCGGGCTTGTAGTTGAGGACGACGTTGACGCTGGTCCCGGTGGTCTCCTCCAGTATCCGGTCTTCCCTCTTGAGGCGGTCGTAAAGGTCGGTGCCCTTCAGCGCCGTCAACAGCCCCACCATGGCCATGGGAATGCCGGCCTCCTGGATGAAGTCTATCTGGGCGTCGAACACCCCCTCGTCGTCGCCGTCCAGTCCCAGGATGAATCCGCCGCTGACCTCCATCCCCTTCCGTTGAATGGTGCGAACGGCGCTCAGCAGATAGTTCTCTTCTTGTTTCTTGTTGGTGTTCTGCGCCTTCTTGGTCTTGAGCAGAGCCTTGGGATTGGGAGTCTCAATTCCCAGGAACACCCAGTCGAAACCGGCCTCGATCATGGATTCCATCAATTCGTCGTTTCGGGCCAGGTTGACACTGGCTTCGGTGAAGAGGGCGAAGGGATAGCGGCGTTGCTTCTGCCACTCGGCCACCACGGGAAGAAGTTCCAACGCCTCCCGCTTGTTGCCGATGAAGTTGTCGTCCACCAGGAAGACGTTGCCTCTCCAACCCAGCTCATAGAGGCTGTCGAACTCACCCAACATCTGTTGCGGCGTCTTGGTCCGCGGCACTCGGCCAAAGAGCTTGGTGATGTCGCAGAACTCGCAGTCGAAGGGGCACCCCCGGGAGAACTGCAGGCACATCGAGTAGTAGTCCTTCATGTCTACCAGGTCAAATCGAGGGACCGGGGTGCGGGTCACATCGGGTTTCTCCGGCGCCCGGTAGATGTCCTTGGCGGTTCCGGTCTCCAGGTCCCGCAGGAATCGGGGCAGAATCTCCTCGACTTCATCCAGCAGAAAGTGGTCCACGCCCTGGATCTCGTCGTGATAGGTGGTGGGGTGTGGCCCTCCGGCCACTATCGGAACGCCGGCCCGGTTGCAGCGCTCGATCACGGAGTCCAGGGAATCGCGTTGAACGATCATGGTGGAGGTAAATACCAGGTCGGCCCACTCCAGGTCCGATTCCTTCAGGGTGGTCACATTCAGATCCACCACCCGGAGGTCGTATCTGGAGGGAAACATGCCGGCGATGGTGAGCAGACCCAGGGCAGGAAACCCCGCCTTCTTTCCTACAAACTCCAGGGCAAACTTTCCGCCCCAGTAGGATGGAGGAAATTCAGGGTAAACTAAGAGTGCATTTGGCATGACAGCGATCTCCGGTGTCCCTGTGACCGGGGACGGATTTCAAGTTCAGCCACCTGCCGTAAACCTGGCCGGCTTCAATTGAGTGGCCCACTCTATATCAAGTTGGCCGCGATTGCTCCCAGAAAGTTGCGCCAGGCGCCAATATCTTTATTGCCCTGTCCGCGACTTCAGCCCGAACCTGGAATGGACCCGGAAATTTAAGGGGTATCTTGCCGAGGAGACCCGCCGATGTCAACCGAATCGCCCAGATCCCTGCTCAACCCGCAGGCCTTACTGAACTCACCGCTCTGGCGGGCCTTCCTGTTGGGTCTGCTGGTGCTCCTGCTGCAGATTCCCATCCTGCTGATTTACAACGTGACTTCGGAGCGCCGCACCAGGCAGCAGGAGGCGACCCGGGAAGTCACCGCCAAGTGGGGCAAGGAGCAGTCCCTGGCGGGCCCCCGGCTTGTCATCCCCTACCTGGAACACCGCAACGAGACTACGTCCGAGGGTGAGCGCTCCGCCCGCACCGAGGTAAGCTACGGACACTTTCTGGCGGAAACACTCATCATCGCCGGCAAGGCCGAAACCCAGTTGCGCTATCGGGGAATCTTCGAGGTGCCGGTGTATCGACTGACCCTGGAGCTGCAGGGCAGTTTCGCCCAGCCCGACTTCAGCCAATGGGGAGTCCGGCCGGAGGACATTCTCTGGGACCGCGCCCACCTCTCGGTCAATATCTCCGATGTCCGCGCCATCCGGAATGCGGCCGTGCTCTCCTGGAACGGCGAGAGTCTTCCCTTCCGTCCCGGCTCGGGTGAGTCCAGCGGCGACCTTCCCGGGATTCACGCCGGCCTGCGCGAGCGGCTGAAGGGAACGGCCTTCGATTTCCGGTTTCCACTGGAACTCAACGGCAGCGGAGCCGTTTTCTTTGCACCCTTCGGCAAGCAGACTACCGTCGATCTCCAGTCGGACTGGCCCCATCCCAGCTTCCAGGGAAACTGGCTTCCGACCGAGCGCACGGTGACGGACCGGGGATTCGAGGCCACCTGGAGCGTGCCTTTCCTGGGACGCAGCTACCCGCAACGATGGACAACCCGAACAGCCCCGTCCTCGACCTCGCCCTCCCGGTTCGGCCTGACCCTGGCGACACCGGTCGACCCCTACCG
>JAPOZE010000274.1 GCA_026706225.1 Acidobacteriota bacterium | reverse complement strand
ATCTTTAACGAACTTGGCGTAGGCTACCGCATGCCTCGACCGGACGGTCCATGACCTCCCCCGTGCACTTCCCTCCGCCCGCACCGCCGCGTGTGCGTCTGCAATCTCTAGAATATAGACCATTACTTGTAAGAGACTCACTACCGATCAACCCGCTGCGGTGCCCTCGTTGTATCCCTATTTTTGAACCGGAATTCACTGGACCCACTCGGACGTTGGCGGACGTAACTGTTCGGCCAAGCCGTGGGAAGGTCGTGTGGTCGGATCGTGTGTGTGGGTCTGGTAGCGTGAGCCGGAATGTAATATCGTCGAGGACAGGGCGATAGGGGACGGCAATGGACGCGCGATGGCGGCGCACAGCCGGGAGCCCGAGGAGCTTCGGCCGGAGCCCGATTCCGGGGCGGCGGAGTTCAGGGACTGGCGGTCGCTGTACGAGCGGGAGCATGAGCGGAAAGATCCCGGCAGCGCCACTGTCGGTGTTGCGAGCCGATGGGCACTGAGGCGGGCGGGGTGTCATGGCCATTACCCGGTCATGGTGGTGAATGTCATGTCGTTGAGTCGGCTGATTTCGACCGTGCTGTTGCTGGTGTTGCCGGTATTTTCTGCCGAAAGGGATGCTCCGGCCCCTACCCCGGAGGATTTCGTCCGTTTCAGTTGGGAAGACCGCTCAAGCAATGAGAAGAGCGGGTTTCGCCGCGTTGTGCTTGACAGCCGGGGTTCTGTCCGAATCGAGCTCAAGCCGGCCGGTAAGGACCTCATCGGTCTTGAATTCAACCTGGAGCCGCCACACAGGTCCATTCTCGTCGAGAACCTGTCACTCCTCCTCACGAGGTCTGACTTCTTCAAGGGAAAGGCGGAAGTTGCCGGCCAGCGGGAGCCGGAGGGAGAAAACGGCGTCACTCTACAGGTTGACTACGGCGATAGCGAGGTGACGTTCCGAACCAGGACTTTCGCCCTCGTCCCAGCGAAAGACCCCAACCTTCAAGTCATCAATGCCTTCTTCCGGAATCTTTGCCGGCAGGAACTGGCCTTGCTGGAACTGAAAACGGCCCTCATGCAGGATCGGTCGCAATTGCTCGCCAGGATGCAGCAACTGGATCGGGATCTGAGGTCTGAAAGAGTTCCGGTTCCGGACCGATTGATTCCCGTGTTGGAACGCATTTCCCGGGACCCGGCCGTGATGAACGAGGCCAGGATTCTGGCTGGCCGGATCGCCGACGGGATTCATGCCTCAGTGGCAGCGATGGGTGCACCCCGACAGGAGGCCGCAACCCGAGCGGAGCCATCCGGCCGGCTGGCCGGCAGCCCGTCCCGGACGGCGGCGGATCCATCGTCACAAGAGGGGACCCTGCGGGTCTTTGTGGAACTGGTCGAGTTGGATGTGATTGTTACCGATCGCAAGGGGCGGCAGGTCACCGACCTCCAGCAAGCCGACTTCCAGGTTCTTCGGGATGACGTTCCCCAGGACATTCACAGCCTTGCCTACCTGTGGGTGCAGCCGACAATTCTTGAACAACAGCCTGCCAGGAGGGCCTCAAAGGGCTCCCTGGACCCGTCCGGAGGGACTGCCCCGCCCTTGAATCTTCAGCGCCAGAGGCGCTCCATTGCAGTGGTGGTGGATGAATTGGGGCTTGGCTTCGGAAGTGTCAATCCGGCAAAGAAGGGACTCGGAGAATTCATAAGAGGGCAGATACAACCCAATGACCTGGTGGCTCTCGTCAGGACCGGCGTGGAGACTGAACAGATCCACTTCACATCGGACAAGAAAGAACTTCTGGAGGCGCTGGAACAGGTCAAGTACAATCCGATGAGTCGTCAAGGCCTCCATCGATCCACCGCGCGTCCACACACAAGGGCCACTATGATCAGGGACAGGAACTTGGCCATGGATACCCTTGCCACGCTCTGGAAGACCGTCTCAGCAATGAAACGCTTGCCCTTCCGCAAGTCTCTGATCCTGGTTTCGGACGGGTTTCACACCCTCGACACTCAATTCGCCATTGACAACGGTATCCAACAAGCAACCCATCACCTGGCGGATGCATGCCATCGGGCCTCGGTGGTCATTTACACGATCGATGGGCGGGGCTTGCAGACCCAAAGGCAGTTCACCGCCGAGATTTCATCCAGTGAGTTTTCAGAATTGCGGAGTGGGATAGGTGGCAACAGGTCAAGCATTATGAGTTTTTTAGCCCGGGAAACCGGTGGCATATACTTCAAATACTACAATTTCCCTGAAATGGCCACGCGCCGGATTCTAAGAGACCAACAGGGTTACTACCGGCTCGCGTTCACTCCGGACCAGTCAGCCCCCCGGGCGAAGGGCCGCCGATTCGGCAAGATCAAGGTACAGGTCAACCGGCGAGGCCTGAAAGTTCGCTCGCGTTCGGCAGCATTCAGCTTTTGAGCCTCTGCAAAATGACGCCAAACCCAACCAACCCCTAATCCCTGCTCTCTTCTCAAGAGTGCGAACCTTGGCGAGAAATCCCGGCCGGTGGCTGCCCTCCCGTCCCCTGTGATATAAGGCCTCGGAGGAGGCGGTCATGGACGTCGTGGTGCAGAAATACGGCGGGAGCTCGGTGGCGGACCTTACCAGGCTGGAGGGTGTGGCCGACCGGATTGCACGCAGCGCCGCCAGGGGGGATCGGATCTGCACGGTGGTGTCGGCCATGGGCCGAACCACCGACGACCTGCTGGCTCTGGCCCGGCAGGTGACGGAGACACCCCCGCGGCGGGAGCTGGACATGCTGGTCTCGACCGGGGAGCGCATCGCCATGGCGCTGCTGGCCATGGCCATTCAGAAGCGGGGCCTGGAAGCCATCTCCTTCACCGGCTCCCAATCGGGAATCATCACCAACGACCGCCACTCGGACGCCCAGATCATCGAGGTGCGCCCGGTGCGCATCCAGGACGAGCTGTCCCGGGGCAAGGTGGTCATCGTGGCCGGCTTCCAGGGAATGTCCTACCGCCGGGAGATCACCACCCTGGGCCGCGGGGGCTCCGACGCTACCGCCGTCGCCCTGGCTTCGGCCCTGGGGGCTTCCTACTGCGAGATCTGCTCGGACGTGGACGGCGTCTACACCGCCGATCCGCGACGGGTGCCGGAAGCCTTTCTGCTGGAGAAGGTCTCCTACGAGGAAATGCTGGAGCTGGCCGCCCACGGAGCCCAGGTTCTGAACGTTCAAGCCGTGGAGTGGGCCCGCAAGACCGGGGTCACCATCCTCACCAGCGCCGCCCACCGGGAGGGAGGCCACTCCCGGGTAACCACCGAGGGAACCGGCTTGCCGGCCTGCGGCGTGACGGTGGCGGAGAATCTGGCCCGCCTGCATCTGCGGGGAACCGACGGGGAGTTGCGGACCCGGCTCGGGCAGTGGGGGCTTCCCTTCAGGCCATGCCAGGGAGGCTCGGAAGCGGAGACCTCCTGCGTGGTCGCCGCCAACGAGCTTCCCGAGTGGCCGTCGCTTCGAAGCGAGCTGACCCGCGGACTGGGCTCGCGCCTGACGCTCCAGGAAGGGATATCCGGATTGTCGGTGGTTGGAAAGGGCCTGCCGTCCGATGCCGCCCGGCAGGCCCTGGATACGGCCAGGCTGTCGGGGGTAGAGGTCCTGGGGGCGGAAACCTTGCCGGGGCGGATCACCCTGCTGGTGGCTGAAAGCCGGGCCACCCGCCTCACCGCCGCGCTGCACCGGACCTTTATCGAGTCACCCGCTGGTCCCCGAGAAGATCTTCCAGGGTAACCGCTGAAGAGGATCCCGGCTCACCGGCTTTCAGGAAGCTGACCAGGTCCAGCAACTGCTTCAGGGTATAGCGCCGGCCGTAGCTATCAGGCATGGGTGACCCGGGTTGGGGCTCCAGGGATTGAACCCGATCCCGATTCAGGGTCCTTCGGACCGGCGGCAGCGCGGTGATGTCGTAGAACCGGATCCGCTGCTCCTGCTCGCCGGCCTTCAGCACCATCAGGCGTTCCCCGGCCGTGGTGGTGAGCTCGAACAGCGCCGGTTGGCTCGAAAGCCGGGCCCCGGGCAGGACGATGTCCCGCAGGATCTGCCGGGCAGGCCGATCCGCCAGCCCGCTGAGGTCGGGGCCGACCTCCGCCCCCATCCCCCGCGTGCGGTGGCATTGAGCGCAGTTGAGGTCGTCGGCCGCATCGAAGAACAGCTCCCGCCCCTTGTCGGGCTCGCCCCTCAGCCCGGCTTGGACTTTGCCGGCCTCGGGGAGCGGCTCTGTCGGGCCGGTCGTCTCTCCCGATTGGGGCGCGGACTCTCCCGGCCCGGGCGCCGCAGCAGAGGAAGCTTCGGCGGCCCCGGACGCCTCCGGATCGGAGAGCGACATCACGTAGGCCACCACCGACCAGATCTCATCCTGGCTGAGCTTCTCTTTCCATCCCGGCATGGAGGAGCGGGGAATGCCCTCCGCGGTCACCCGATAGAGATAGCCCGGCTCCCACTGCTTGCCGCGCAGGCGAGGGCCGCCGCCGGCCCGGCCCTCGGCACCATGGCAATAGCCCACCGAACAGCTCCGGGCGAACAGGATTCGGCCGGCCCCCACCACCGCCGGGTCATTGAGATCGACGCTGGGCTGTTGGGGCGAAGGCGCCCACAGAGGAGCACCCGCCAACACCAGGATCCCGACAAATCCAACCATCTCTCCTGCTCCCCCGCGGGCCGTCTGCCCTCAGCCTACCCTGCCATGGGCAGCGATGGGGACGTTGTTGAATAACTGGAATTACTTGGATCGTCCGCTCCTGAATTGCTCTTGTTCAATAGCGTCACCTATGAACTCTTTACAAGTTATTCCAGTAATTCAACAACGTCCCCTACTCCTTACCCCGGTTAACGTCCCCCTGACGTAATTTG
Organism: Acidobacteriota bacterium; assembly: GCA_026706225.1. Next base: position 7,160 of record JAPOZE010000274.1, on the reverse strand, counting down.
CATAAGGCTCAATGCACTAATCCACTAATTGGTGTTCATTCGTGTCCATTCGTGGTTCGCCGTTCCCCTTCGTGGATAACTCTTTTTTTTCTTGAGCGCTGAACACGTAGTCCAAGCCCACCCCTATTCGGGCAGGGCAAACACGATCAGGGCGCTTCCCCCCGGGAAGTCTTCCACCTCGGGCCAGAGCTGGGGCATCAGTCCAGCCACCGCCGATCCCCAGCCTGCCGGGACCGCGATGTACTGCCGCCCGTTCACCGAATAGCTGATGGGCGAGCCCCGGTGGCCCGAGCCGGTGTTGAAGCTCCAGAGCTTCTTGCCGGTTTCGGCATCCAGGGCGAAGAACTCTCCCTCGGGGTCGCCGGTGAAGACCAGGTTGCCGCCGGTCGCCACCGCCGAGGCCAGCAGGGGGTACTTGGAGTCGTAGCTCCATTTCTTCTCCCCGGTCAGCGGATCCACGGCGTCGAGATGGCTGCCGGGCTCTCCCTTGGGAGTCGGCTTGAGCTCGAACACCCCTCCGAAGAAGGTCTCGCCCGGCCTGGGATCCTCCTTCTGCACGGTGAGGGTCTGACACCACTCGATGCCGGTGTTGTAGAACAGCCCCGTCTTGGGGCTGTAGGCCCCGTGGTTCCAGCTTCGGGCCCCGCCGATGGCCGGGCAGACCAGGGTGGGCACCCCCACCTCGGGCTCCATCCGTCCCAGCAGCTTCCCGGTCGAATCGATCCCCTCGATCCAGTTGAGGTTTTCGACGAAGCGCCAGGCGCCGATGAACTCGCCGTTGGTCCGGTCCAGCACCCAGGTGTACCCGCCCTTGTTGGGATTGATCAGGAGCTTGCGCTTCTTGCCGTTGACCGGCAGGTCGATCAGCACGCATTCGTAGGCGGTATCCCAGTCCCAGACGTCGTGGGGAATCTGCTGGTAATACCACTTCAACTCCCCGCTGTCGGCGTCCAGGGCCACGATGGAATCGGTATAGAGGTTGTCGCCGGTCCGGTCTCCGCCGTAGAAGTCGGCGGCCGGATTGCCGACGCCCCAGTAGATCAGGTTCAACTCCGGATCGTAGGAGCCGGTCATCCAGGTGGCGCCGCCGCCGTACTTCCAACTGTCGCCCTTCCAGGTTTCGTGGCCCTTTTCTCCCGGTCCGGGAATGGTCCAGAACCTCCAGGCCCGCCGGCCGGTCCTGGCGTCGAAGGCGTTCAGATAGCCCCGATGGGCCGAATCGCCTCCGGTGACCCCGACCACCACCTTGTCCTTGACCACCAGGGGGGCGCCGGTGATGTTGCAGCCGCACTGCTGCATGTTCTCGATCTCGACGTTCCAGACCTCCTCCCCGGTCTTGGCGTCCAGGGCCACCAGGCGGTTGTCGATGGTCCCCATGAAGACCAGTCCATGGCCCAGGGCCGCCCCCCGGTTCCAGGGACCGTAGAGGAGGCCGAAGTCCTTGGGCTCGGGATGGTAGTAGTGCCAGATCTCCTTGCCGGTGACGGCGTCCAGCGCGAAGACCCGGTTCCAGGGGGTGGTGATGTACATGACTCCGTCCGCCACCAGGGGAGTGCAGGAGAAACCGCCGTCCACCTTGCCCGTCTGGAAGATCCAGACCGGCGCCAGCCGCTTGACGTTCTCCCGGTTGATCTGATCCAGAGGACTGTAGCGCCAGGCGTCATAGGTCCCGGAATAGATCAGCCAGTTCTGCGGCTCCTTGGCCGCCTCGATCAGGCGCCTGGAATCGACGGTTTCGGCCGAGGCGATCGGAACCACTACAACCGACCACAGTAAGAGGATTGAGGCGCTGAGCGCCCAAGCGGGTTTGGTAGGCATAGGGATCTCCAAGTTCCGGAACGTGGCCGGCGACGGGTTCAACCGGCAACCTCAACTTCGGGGCTATCACTAACACTTCCGGGGCGAAACTGTCAATGAAGGCAGATCTTCCCCATCTCGTGGTAGCATGCTGGGCTTGGGCCCCATCCGCGACTGAACGAAGGAGCGAGGACTCATGGCTGAATTGGGCAGCTACCTGATCCTGCTGGTTGCCGGCTTCATTGCCGGCACGCTGAACGTGGTGGCGGGAGGGGGGTCCTTCCTGACGCTTCCGGTCCTGATCTTCCTGGGACTGCCGGCCACCGTGGCCAACGGGACCAACCGGGTGGCGGTCCTGACCCAGAACGTGGGTGCTGTCTGGAGCTTTCATCAACACGGAGTCATGGACTGGCGAACCAGTCTCCTGTCGGCGGCTCTGCCGGCGATGATGGGAGCCTGGCTGGGTGCCGAGCTTGCTCTTCGAATCGGGGATGAGGCTTTCAAGGACACTCTGGCCTTCCTGATGGTGGCGGTAACGCTCTGGACCCTATGGGACCCCCTCAAGGAAAAACTGGACTCCTCACCCGGCCCACGGCCCCGGTGGATGATTGCCTTGGCCTTTTTCGTGGTTGGCGTTTACAGCGGATTCGTCCAGGCCGGGGTGGGCTTCCTCATCCTGGCGGCCACCACCCTGTCGGGACTGGACCTGGTCCGGGGCAACGCGGTGAAGGTGCTGGTGATTCTGGCGACCATGGTCGTCTCATTGTGGATCTTCGCGAGCCAGGGAAAGGTCGATTGGCTTCTGGGGTTCGTCCTGGGCGCCGGAAACCTGGCGGGAGGACTGGTGGGAGTGAGGCTCACCGTCCTCAAGGGACACGGGTGGATCAAGAAGGTGGTGACCGCCACCGTCATCCTGTTTGCCCTGCGGCTGTGGTTCTTCGAGTAGCGGGCTGCACTCCGGAAACCAACCCGGTGCGGCCCTGTTGGAGGAATCCTCCATGGAAACTTCCGATAACCCATCATTCCGGCGCAAAGTGACCCCGGGCGGAATCCTGCTGGCAGCCATCCTGCTGTCGCTGGCGGTGGTTGCGGTCCTGCTGGTTCTGACCTATCTCAAGCTGACCGACCTGAGCCGGGAGATGGCCGGGCTCAGGCGGGTGAGCAGGACCGTGGCCGAAACCGCCGAGAGCGCCAGGCGCCAGGCCGGACGGGCCGAGGAAAACGCTCTCAAGGCGGCTCTGGGGCGGGCCCGGGCCGAGGAACAGGCCTCGGAGGCGCGGGCGGCCGCCGCCCGGTCGAAGGCCGAAATGAGGGAGGCCAAACAGGAAGCCGAGCGGGCGCGCCAGGAGGCCGCCCGGATACGCAAGGAGCGCGATGAAAAGCTGGACGCCATGCAGCAGGCGCTCAGCCAACTGGTGGAGACCCGGCGCACGGCTCTGGGCCTCATCATGAACCTGGACAGCGAGGCCATCCAGTTCGATTTCGACAAGGCAAACCTGAAGCCCCGCAACAGGGAGCTGCTCGGCAAGATCGCCGGTATCCTGCTGACTTCGAAGGGGCACCACATCTTTGTCTACGGCCACACCGACGACGTGGGCACCCAAGCCTACAACCAGGAACTCTCGGAGCGCCGGGCCAGGGCGGTGCGGGACTACCTGGTGGACTCGTTCATCGATCCGGACATCATCACGGCCGAGGGCTTCGGCAAGTCCAGCCCCCTGGTGGAGGGCACTTCGACCGATGCCCGAGCCCGGAACCGGCGGGTCGAGATCGCCATCGTGGACACGGTGCTGGACTACCAGCAGAGGACCCGCTAAACGCCTTCCTTGCCTTCGATCAGGGTAAAGACGGTCCGATTTCTCCAGTAGTTGTCGAAGTGAATCTCCCGGATGCGGGCGCCCCTCTGCCGGAGATAATCGCCCCCGAACTCCCAGATGACCGGAAATTCTCGGTCGCAGCCGTGAAAGCTGGGGGGCATGCTCGAAACCAGCCGTCCCGAGGCGCTCCGGGTCATCCGTTGCCGGGTGACCCGGGAGAAGAGCAGCGGAATGGTGTAGACCTGGATTCCGCCGGGCTTCAACACCCGCCGAACCTCATCCAGGGCGCGATCGTATTCCAGCAGATGTTCCAGGGTTTCGGAGTGAACGGCGAGGTCGAAGCGGTTGTCCTCGAAGGTCAACCGGGACATGTCCTGGTTAGTCCGGCCATCGACTTGGGAACCCAGCGGCCTGTCGGGTCGATGGACGGTGTCGGTGACGCTGCCGAGTCTCTCCAACGCCGGCGCCAGGGCGTTGGTCTGGTTCAGGTGCAGAATCCTCGGCTCCGGGCCGGGCGGACAGCGGCGCCTGATGCTCCACAGCAGCATGCGGACCCGCTTGGACATGCCGCAATTGCGGCAGCGATTGCCTTCCCGCCGGTCCAGCCAGCGCCGTTCGCGATCCGAGAGCTCCCAGGCAGCCGCCAGGGGGTCGTCGATCACGGCTTCCTGCCCGAAGTCACGGCAGCCGCAATGCACGCATCCGCGGCGGTCGATTCGACAGTACCGGTAGGTCTTGCCCATCATGCACCCGCCGCCCGGCGGAAGTTCCAACTACAGGTCGGATCGCAAACCTTCCAGTCGCTTCTCGAAGAGGGCAAGCGTGGCCGAATCGTAGAGGCAGAAGACGACCTGTCGGAGCCCGCTTTCTCCCGAAAGGTAGTTGCAGGTCACCTCCAGCATGATCCGGGCGCACCTCTCGGCGGGAAAGCCGAAAATCCCGGTGCTGATGGCCGGAAAGGCGAGGCTCTTCAAGCCTTTGGAGTCGGCCAGGGCCAGGCTGTTCAGGGTGGCCCGTCTTAGCTTTCCGTCCTCGTCCCCCTCGCCCATGCGCGGCCCTACCGCGTGAATGACGTGGCTGGCCTTGAGATTGCCCCCGCCGGTGATGACGGCCCCGCCGACTTCGGCGCCGCCGATTCGGTGGCATTCGCTTTGAATCGAGTCCCCCCCTTTGCGGCGGATGGCCCCGGCCACACCCCCTCCCAGGATCAACTCCCGATTGGCGGCATTGACGATGGCATCGGTATTCTGCTCGGTGATGTCCCCCTGAACCAACAGGAGCTCGGTGTCATTGATTGTCACGCGCATGCCGCGACTTCCCTTTCTTCCGTAGCCCGCCGTAACCCCGTTGACTTACTGACGAAACGGTGACTCCACCGTGGGCGGCGCTCATGCCATCCTGCTTTGATTCGCTGGATTTTCGGGGTTTCGGCAGGTCTATCGGCCAGGAGATGACCGATGAGGCGACCCGGCCGGGGCAGTGTTCGTTCAAAGCAGTCGACTATTTCTTCTGCTCCGCCAATTCGCCCCGGGTGAATCCTTCAAACAGCCCCTCCAGCCGGGCCATGCGTTCCCGGAGATCGGCGACGTCCCCTCGGAGATCGGCCACGTCCCCTCGTAAACTGGCAACATCCCCGCCGCCCTCCTCTCGGAGATGTTGAATTTCCAGCTTGAACTCCTGTCGGAAATCGGATGAAACCTTCCATCCCAGGCTGACCAGGGCCACGCCCAGAATGCCGATGGCAATCAACTCCGCGCTGATGGTCATTGCTGACGCTCCTTCCACTTTGACGAACCTGCCGAGAGGGAGATCAGACCAGGCAAGGGGTTCATTGGGAGACAGATCACTCGGTTAGTGTACCACGCCAGGCAGGCATGCAAGGACAGAGCCTGCGCCCTGACTTCGGCCGAGTCAGCGTCTCGCGCAGCCGATTTCCGAATGGGTTATCCTGTCCGTCCTGTTGATCGATGTATCTTGATTCACATCGATGTACAGGATCGACAGGATTTGATTTTCAGGAATTTGGCAGGTCTATAGGCCAGGACGTGATCGAAGAGGGGAACCGGCCGGGACAGTGTGCATTCAAGCCAATCCGTTACTTCGGCTGCTCTGCCAACTCGCCCCGGGTGAATCCTTCAAACAGCCCTTCCAGCCGCGCCATGCGCTCCCGGAGATCGGCGACATCCCCTCGCAAATTGGCTACGTCCCCTCGGACATTGGCCACGTCCCCTCGAACGTTGGCGACATCCTCTCGGACCTGTTGAATTTCCAGCTTGAACTCCTGTCGAATATCGGATGAAACCTTCCATCCGAAGCTGACCAAGGCCACGCAGAAAATGCCGATGGCAATCAGCTCCGCGCTGATTTTCATTGCTGACGCTCCTTCCGCTTTGATGAGCCTGCCGAGAGGGAGATCAGACCAGGCAAGGGGTTCATTTGCTGACGGATCACTCCGTTAGTGTACCATGATCGCCGGGCTTGAAATGGGTGGATCCCCTTTTCCCCCTTCCCGGCCCTTGGCGGATCCCTCCCGAGCCTCCTCCAATGCCTTGGTGGCCCTTCGTCCTCCTTCGTGCCCTTCGTGGATTTTTTGCGCGACGCGGCAGCCGTGCACCCCGCCACGGCTTCCGATCCCGGCGGTAACGTGTCACAATGTCGCCTCGAACCGGCTTCGGCGCAGGTCTCCGACCGATTTCCCCTGCAACCATGAATTTTCCGATCCCGTCGATATCCCGGAGGAGCTTTCTGGGCCGCCTGACCCCGGTTGCCGCCGCGCCCCTGCTGGCGGCCGGATGCGGCGCCGGAGGGACGGTGGTTCCGGGGATCGAAGTGCTGCTGAACCGGGACATGTCCCTGATCCGAGGCCGCAGAGTCGGACTGATCACCAACCACACCGGGGTCGACCGCCGGCTGCGTCACGACATCGATCTGCTGCAGGCCCGGCCGGAGGTGGAGCTGGCGGCCCTCTTCGCTCCCGAGCATGGCATCGCGGGGATGGCCGCGGCGGGCGCCAGAATCGAAAGTCGTCCGACCAGCCGTTGGGGCATCCCGGTGCACAGCCTCTACGGCGCCACCACCCAGCCGACAGAGGAGATGGTCGGCGGTCTGGACCTGCTGATCTACGACATGCAGGACGTGGGATCGCGCTACTATACCTACCTGGCGACCCTCAGAAACTGCCTGCGGGCCGCCGAGCGCTTTCGGATTCCCTTGATGGTGCTGGACCGCCCCAATCCGCTCGGAGGCCTGAGCATCGAGGGCAGAGTGTTGGACCCGCGCCTGCTATCGCTGGTGGGTCCGGCGGCCATGCCGGCTCGATACGGCCTGACCCCGGGAGAACTGGCCGGCTGGATGAAGTCCCGCCTGCACCTGAAATGTTCCCTGAAGGTGGTCCGGATGGACCACTGGGAGCGCCCTCACTGGTTCGCCGATACCGGCCTGGTCTGGGTGCCCCCGTCGCCCAATATTCCCGGCGCCATGACGGCCCTGGTCTATGCCGGCATGTGCCTGGTGGAGGGAACCAACCTGTCGGAGGGCCGAGGCACC
>JAPOZE010000619.1:9851-12159 GCA_026706225.1 Acidobacteriota bacterium | reverse complement strand
CAACGTCCTTGTCGGTGGCAGGGATGATGCTTTCGGTCGGTTCCTCCCGCTCGGCCTTCCATACCAGGCGAATCGCCCACAGCAGGATCGCGATCTCCAGCGCCACCATGAACCAATCCAGAACAGTCACCATAGTCTCAACTCTCGCTTCGAGCCATGCCCATCTGCTGTTCCGGCGTCATCCCCCGGGCCAGCGAACCCTTCATCCATACGTAGTAGACCAGGCCCGAAGCCGCCATGGAACTGAGCAGGCCGCTGAAAAGCTGGTTCTGCCCGACATAGAACCCGACCAGGAAACCCACCAGCCAGGCCACGTAGGCGGCGGGATTGAGGTTCATGTCGGCTCCCTTGGCGCTCAGGTAGCGTTTCCGCCTCTCCGGAAAGGCCCAGTAGTCCAGAATCACCGTCATGGCGATGGGGGCCACCACCCAGCCCAGAAACTGGACATACCAGTTCACAAACCGGTCCAGCCCCACGAAGCTCCCCACCAGACCCACCAGTCCCGCACCCGCCGTGGCCAGACGGCGGGTGAATTCCTGCCCCCAGACCATGGGAATGGGAGGCGCCGAAAATGCCAGTCCGGCCGCGTAGGTGCCTCCCTGCACCGTCGACTGGGCGCCGAACCAGCCGAACACCCAGACCACGAATGGCAGGCCCAGGGCCTGAGCCATGATGAAGACATTGAACTCACCGGTGAAGGCGGCTCCGATGGCTCCCCCCCAGTACTGCATGGTGACCAGTCCGGCGTAGGCCGTCATGATCCCCACCAGGGCCTGCTTGCCGTTTTTCCAGAATCGGGCCATGTCGGAAATGATGGTCACCCCGACCAGCCAACCGCCGGCAGCCATGTCGAACCCGATGAAGGCAGGCGCGGTGGGATCGAACCACTTGTTCCACAACACGCCGAAACCACCCGCGCGCGTGAGCGTGGCGTCGATGATCATGAAGACCAGGACCAGGAAACCGGGCACGGCAATCCAGTCCACGTAGGCAATCCAGCGGATGCGCACCACGGCCGGAACGATGAACAGGACCCCGATGGCGATTGTGGAGATCAGCCAGGGAGCCGAGCCGGCCTCCCAACCCCAATGTCCGGTGAGACCGTCCCGGGTCATGTTCAGAATGACCGAAAACCAGCCCATGCTGGTCAACCCCATCAGCACATTGGGCAGGACTACTCCCTTGCGCCCGAAGGTGTAGCGGTAGAGGAGCGCGCTGGAATAGCCGGTCCGGGCGGCGGCGGCCCCGATCAGGGCGCCCACGATCCCGTTGCTCAAGGTCCCGAAGAAGATAATGGGCATGGACAACTTCAAGGGAAAGGACTGACCGACGATTCCTCCCACGACGAAGCTGGACAGCACCAGCACCCATCCCCAGAGAATGATGGAATTGTTCCAGTAGCTGAGCCGCCTGGAAAGTGGCACCTTGGACCGGGCGGCATCTCCAACCACCGCCCCTGACTCGGCGCTCCCGCTCTGTGCCGACAAGATGAAACGCTCCTTTCAGCGTGTCTCTCTCGGACGCTTTTTGGCGTCAGGCCCGCCCCCGGACCACCGCCTCCAGCGCGGACAGACAACGGTCGACTTCCTCGGCCGTATTGTAGTGCACCAGTCCCAACCGCACGACGCCGCCCGAATCGAACAACCCCAGCCGTTCGATCAGCGCCTGGGCGTAGAAGTCTCCTTCCCAAAGGAAAAATCCCTGCTTTCCCATCGCGGCGGTGATCTCCCGGGGAGAAAGGCCGGGAACGGTAAAGGCCGCCGTGGGCGTGCGGCAGTGGAGCCGGTCGCGGTCGGTGACTCCCCACATCTTCAAGCCCTTGATCTGCTCCAGGCCGTCCAGCAACCGTTGGAACAGGGGGCGCTCGTAGCTCTCGATGGCGGACAGGCAGGTCTTCACGTGCAAGCGCCTGCCCTCGAGCTGTGGATAACGGTCCCGGTAGGCGCCGCCCTGCTGCCGGCCCAGCTCCGCCAGGTATTCGACGGCGGCCAGGCTCCCGGCGATCCCCTCGTGGTTCTGGGTCCCGATTTCGAAGCGAGGCTTGGCCGGCCTGATCTTGTAGGCTGGAAGCCGCTCCAGCACCTCCTGTTTGCCATAGAGCACACCCACGTGGGGACCGAAAAACTTGTAGACCGAGAGGGCCATAAGATCGCAGTCCAGCGCCTGCACGTCGATGGGCCCGTGCGGTGCGTAGTGGACGGCGTCCACGAAGACCAGCGCTCCAACCTGGTGCGCTTTCTCGATCACCTCCCCCACCGGGTTGACGGTGCCGACCGCGTTGGAGGCGTAGCCGATCGCCACCACCTTG
>JAPOZE010000619.1:0-9511 GCA_026706225.1 Acidobacteriota bacterium | reverse complement strand
TGGCCATGTAGTAGCGGGCTACGGCATCCATGACCTGCCGGGGAATCTGGGTCCCGCCCGGCCCATCGAAAAAGACGGCCGGGTGGTTGTCCACGGTGCGTTCCAGCGACGGGAATTGTTTTCGGATTGCAACCAGGTCAAGCAAGGGGGGAGATCTCCAGGTCGGTCCGGGCTTTTGGCGCGGCCCGGGATTCGGCCGACTATCTAGAAGAGGTTCCAGGGCGGAACCAGCGCCTCGATCCGGTCGGTGGCGGGCTTGAAATGGGCGGCCGCCTCATTTACGACCGGCGGCTTATGTCCCGCAAACAGATGGTCGGGACGGAGCCGGGCCAGCCGTTCCACGCTCCTCATGGATTGGTGCAGGTCGCAGTCCCCGATGTTCTGCAGCAGGATCTTGCCTTCGGGAAAGATGGCGTCGCCCGCGAAGAGAGCCAGTTTGCCCCCGTCCTCCACCAGGAAGGACATGTGGCCCGCGCAGTGGCCGGGAGTCGCCACCACCCGGAAGGCCTTGCCGCCGAGTTCCACTTCCTGGTTGTCGTGAAGCTCCAGGTCCACCGGGCAGGGCAGAAACTGAAACTCGGGGGGGTACATTCCGGTGGAGCGTCCCTTGTCCAGGTTGATGGCCTTTTCGTCGCCAGTGCGCAGCCAACCGGCAGCTTCCGCCGAGAGGGCCACTTTCAGGTTGGGCAGCCGTTGCTTCAGGGGTGCGGCTCCCGCGGCATGGTCTCCGTGAGCGTGGGTGAGCAGAAGCCACTCCACCCGGGCGGGATCCACGCCGTGCCCCCGAATATTCTCCACGACCTGGTCGGCGCCCATCCCGCCCCCGGCGTCGATCAGCAGGTAGAGATCTCCGGCCCGCATGAGGTAGACATTGCAATCCATGCGGTCGGTAAAGACCGTCTCGGTCTCGCCCCCGCCCACCAGAAATACCGTCTCAGTCACCTTCATGAATCAGCCTCCTGAAGTTACCGGGCATACTCCGGCTCTTCCCGGTCCAGGATGCGCCGGATGGCCTGGAAGTGCAGGTCGCGCATGGTCGCCAGACCCGACTGCATCACGGGAGCCACCGCCTTGACCGTGGATTCCGGAATTTCTCGTAGCCGCTGTCCGGACGATTGAACAATGAACTGGGACTCGCAGGCCCGTTCCAGGTAGTAGAGGTCGTCGAAGGCGTCCCACACCGTGGGCCCGGTCACAATCACCCCGTGGGCGCCCAGAAAGGCCACGTCGCGGTCGCCCATGGCCGCGGCCAGTCGGTCTCCCTCCGCGCTTTCAAAGGCCAACCCGCGATATTCGTCGATATAGGCCACCCGGCCGTAGAAGCGGAGGGCGTTTTGCGAGGCCATCTGAAGCCTGCCCTGCTCCAGCAGGCAGATGGCGGTGGCGTAGGGCATGTGGGTGTGCAGCACGCAGCGAGCCCGGGGCTTGGCCATGTGTATGCGGGAGTGAATGAAGAAGGCCGAATCTTCCACGGTGTTGCTGCCCTCCAGGATGCGGCGGTCCTTGTCGGCCAGGACCAGGTCGCTGGCACACAGCTCGCTCCAGTGGAAGCCTATCGGATTGACCAGAAACTGGTGACCGTCGTCCGTGACCGCCAGGCTGAAGTGGTTGCAGATCCCCTCGCTCAGCCCCAGACGTGCAGCCCAGCGGAGGGCGGCGGCAAGGTCGATCCGCGCCTGTCTGATTTCCTCGGGTGTGATGGTGGATTCCTTTCAGGAAGTGATTGGGCTAGAAGCCCTGGGCCTCGAAATGGGGACGAATGGCATCGTCGTAGGGTCGGCCCCCGTTCTGGAAAAAGCCCATCCAATAATAGGGCACCGATCCCCGCCGGACCATTTCATCGGTCCACTGGGCACAGATCATCTGCTGAATGACATTGCCCACGATGCCCGAGGTCGGGCAAATGCGTTCCTTGCGGCCTGCGATTTCAATGACGCCCTCCCGCTCCGGAGAGAAATTGTCAAAACCGGCGTCGGCGACGTCGATCAACCGACCGGGAGGCACCTCCCCGTCCATGGAGCCGGGACCGACTCCGATCACGTAGGCGCCCTCGATCTGCTTTTCCCGAGCCAGTCGCATTTCCGGCGTGTGTGCCGGCGAGATGGCGGTGATGATCATGACGTTGAGTTCCCGGGTTGCTTCCCAGTCCCCCCAGTTTATGATCATCGGTCCCGAGGCCACCCCGCTGAGCTCGCTGGCGAATCCCGGGTGCTCCAGGCTGCGCGCAAACCAGCGGCCTCCCCGGCGAATGCGCCGGGCCATGGTGACCGCGGTCTCGCGGATGCGAGGCTGGTGTCGCCTGATCCGCTCCACTCGCTCGGTGAGCACCCGAAGGTATTCGGCGCTCTTGTCCACCGATTTGGTGCTGCCGGTCCAGACCTTGTTGGCGGTCTCGGCGGTCAGCATCCAGTGAAGCGCCCCACTGCCGGTGGTGGTGGAGGGGCACAGGGTGAATTCGGGAATCTGGGGCGCATGGACCAGTCCCTGGTAATAGGGAACATGGCTGTGCAGAATCTCGTTGGAGACGTCCTGGAGCATCAGGTTGTCTTCGTTGGTATTGGTGAAGCCCTTCGGGCGGAATTCGTTGTCCACGTAGTTCACGGTCACCGCCACCACGTGGACGCCCCGGTCCCGGGCCCTTTGCACGGCGCGATTGCACTGGTTGGTGAAGACCATATCGCCCTTTTGCATCCCATCGAAGGTGGCTGGCTTGTATCCATTGTGGTTGCGGAGAATTCCGGGATTGCCCCGTCTGGTGGCCTTCTGCTCTGGCCCGGGCATGTGGCCGTCGTCCATGGAGGTCCACACCGTTCCTCCCGCCTTGATCACACTGGCCGCCCGCGAAGTGAGCTCGCCAACCTGGTCGAGCTCGCCGCTGAGGCGACCCAGGATCTCCATGGTGGCCTGGTGGTATTCCTCCATGAAGAGCATCGTATGGCCAAAGGTCGGGGCTCCCGGTTCGAGGCATCCGTTGCCGCCGGTTTCGGCGGCCTGGACTTGAGTCCGGTCGGTGGCACCCGACAGCCAGGCGCCCAACCCGGCGCCACCTCCCAGAAAAAGACGGCGGTGGATCTTGTGTCCCATCCCTGCCTCCGAATTTGGTCTCATAGTCCCCGACAGGGGCCGGGAAGCCCCCCGCCAGGCCGCGGAGTATTTCTAATACCCCTGGATCTCGAAAAAGGGTTTCATGGCGGCGTTGTACTCCCGTCCACCCTCCCGGTAGACGCCTAACAGAAAATAGGGCACCGAGCCCCGCCGCACCATCTCGTCGGCCCATTGAGCAATGATCATCTGCTGAATGACGTTTCCCACGATTCCGGAAGTGGGACAGATGGTCTTGGATTGCCCGGCAATCTCAATGACCCCTCCCGACTCGGGAGAAAAGTTGTCGAATCCGACGTCGGCCACGTCGATGAGGCGTCCGTGAGGCACCACGCCGTCGGTGGAGGCGGGTCCCACGGCTACCACATAGGCGCCCTCCACCTGTTTTTCCAGGGCCAGCTTCATCTCTTCCGGATAGGCCGGCGAGATGGCGTTGATGAACATGACGTTCTTTTCCCGGTTGGCGTCCCAATCCCCCCAGTTCACCACCCGGATGCCGGAGGCGACGTGAAATTCGCTCTCGAACCCCGGATGCTCGATGCTCTTTCCGAACCATCGCCCGCCGGCCCGGACGCGCTCGGCCATAACGGCCGTGGTCTCCCGGATGCGATCGAAATGGCCGCGGGTGCGCTCCACCCGCTCGGTCAGGATCCGCAGGTACTGAGCGCTCTTGTCCACCGCCTTGGCGTTGGGATGGGCCAGCTTGTTGGCGATCTCGGCGTTCAGCATCCAGTGGATCGCGCCGCTGCCGGTGCCGCTGGAAGGGCAGATGGCGAACTCGGGGATTTCCGGAGCATGCACCAGCCCCTGCTCGTAGGGAACATGGCTGTGGAGGATCTCGTTGGAGACATCCTTGAGCATCAACCCGTCGGGGCAGCCGTGAGAGGGGTGATTGTAGCCCGGGGGCCTGAACTCGTTGTTCCAGTAGTTGATGGTGACGCAGACCACGTAGACGCCCCGCTCTCTGGCGGCCAGCACGGCCTTGTTGGCGCGGTTGGTAAAGACGATGTCGCCGGGTCGCATCTGGTCGAAGTCCTTCTCGGCCCCCAGGGAGGTCGAATGGGTCTTCATGATGCCGGGACTGCCGCGGCGGTCGTCTTTCTGCTCGTAGTAGGGCATGTGCCCCAGGTTCATGGAGGTCCACACCGTGCCGCCCTTGCGGACCAGGCTGGCGGCGCGGGAGGTCAGATCGCCGATCTGATCCAGTTCGCCGCTCTGGGCACCCAGGATGTCCAGCGTGCCCTGGTAGTACTCCTCCATGAAGAGCACGGTGTGCCCGAAGGTGTATTCCTGTTGCCACCGGCACTCCTTCTCGGTGGAATGGGCAGCGGCGGGGGTCTCCAGCCAGCCGCCGGCGGCGACGCCGCCACCGAGCAAAGCACCTGTTCGAATCATTTCGCGGCGATTGAGCTTGGCCATGACTGCCTCTGATTTGGCGGAAGGGAAAATCGACGAGACCCGGGAGAATCGGGGGCGCCCGACACCACCCGGAAATGGCCCCGCCACCCGGCTGCGCCCGGACCCCGCCTATCATACAACACAAAACCAAGGAATCGTCACGGCTCTTTCCGGGTGGCTTGGCCGCGGGGGCGCAGGCGGTCGATGAAAGACGGTAAAGAGATACCCACGAAGCCGCACGAAGGACTACCAAGGGCCACGAAGAAAGACACGAGAGAGAAAAAGATATCCACCACGAGGAACGGCGAACCACGAATGGACACCAATGGACACCAATGAATGGATCGATGAGTGGTTGATCGGGGGGTGTGACAACCGATATCGAAGGGATGTTTACGAAGGAAACGAAGTCCTATCAAGGGTACAAGGTTGCCAAAGCATTGTGTTGCCGCTTGTCGTTTGAGCGGGTTCGCCTGTCTTCGTGTTTATTCGTGTTCATTCGTGGTTCGCCTTTATTGACGATCGCTTGTTTTTCCTCGAAGGGTCCGCACGGCAGGGCGGGGACGGTGCTTGCCTGAATCGGTGGTAGTGTTTACCATCCTGTCGAACGGGCCTGATCCTTGACATGAATCAGTCTCTTCGTGGCCCTTCGTGGATGTCTCTATTCGTTAATTGCTTGATGGTTTGAGGCTTCGCCTCCCCCTATGACTCGCTTCCGCATTGCCATCGATGGACCCTCGGGCGCCGGAAAGAGCACGGTTGCCCGAAGGGTCGCTCAGAGGCTGGAATACCTCTATATCGACACTGGGGCCATGTACCGCGCCGTCGGACTCAAGGTTACGCGGGAGAAACTGCCGTGGGGCCAGCCGGATGCCATCGTCGAGGCCGCCCGCAGGGCCCGGATCGAGCTAAGGGCAGGCCGGCGGGGTCTTCGGGTGATTCTGGACGGGGTGGACGTGTCCGCGGCGATTCGTACGGAAGCCGTCGGCCAGGCGGCCTCCCGGGTGTCCAGCATTCCCGGGGTGCGCAAGATCCTGGTTCGAGCGCAGCAGGACCTGGGCAGGCGCGGCGGGGTGGTCATGGAAGGCAGAGATATTGGAACCAAGGTGTTCCCCGAGGCCGAGTTGAAGATATTCCTGGACGCGTCCGAAAACACCCGTGCGCGGCGGCGATTCACCCAGAATCGACACAAGAGGGAAGCCTTGAACCTGGAGGGCGTTCTCGAGGAAATACGCCAGCGGGACCGGCGCGACCGGGAGCGTGCCGACTCGCCTCTGGTACAAGCCCGCGACGCGCTCTATCTGGACACTTCGAACCAGACGGTCGACGAGGTGGTTGAGAAAATTCTCAAGATGGTCCAGGCCATGGAGGGGAATTCCGGCAGCGGTTGAGTGTCGGGAGAGACAGCAGGAGAGGGTTTACGGATTCAGCCGATGAACTCAGCCCCCATTGCTCATGGAGGCCAGGAACTCCCTGTTCGATCTCTTCTTGGAAAGCCGCTCCAGCATCAGCTCCATGGTTTCCACCGCCGAAAGCGGATTGAGCACCTTCCGTAGCACCCATACCCGATTGAGTTCGTCCTTGGGCATCAGCAACTCTTCCTTGCGGGTGCCGGAGCGGTTGATGTCGATGGCCGGAAAGACCCGCTTTTCCACCAGCTTCCGCTCCAGGTGAACCTCCATGTTTCCGGTTCCCTTGAACTCCTCGAAGATGACATCGTCCATGCGGCTTCCCGTGTCGATCAGCGCCGTAGCGATGATGGTCAGGCTCCCGCCCTCCTCGATGTTGCGAGCGGCGCCAAAGAACCGCTTGGGCCTCTGCAGCGCATTGGAGTCCACCCCGCCCGAAAGCACCTTGCCCGACGGGGGCACGATGGTGTTGTAGGCGCGAGCCAGACGGGTTATCGAGTCCAGCAGGATCACCACGTCCCGCTGGTGCTCCACCAGCCGCTTGGCCTTCTCGATCACCATCTCGGCAACCTGAACGTGGCGAGTGGCCGGCTCATCGAAGGTCGAGCTGATGACCTCACCGTTGACCGACCGCTGCATGTCGGTGACCTCTTCGGGCCTTTCGTCAATCAGCAGCACGATCAGGATGATTTCGGGATGGTTCTGGGTGACGGAGTTGGCGATGGTCTGCAGCAGCATGGTCTTCCCGGTCCGCGGCGGCGACACGATAAGCCCGCGCTGACCCTTGCCGATGGGAACCATCAGGTCCATGACCCGGGCGGAGAGGTTGTCGGGCTGGGTCTCCAACGTGATCCGGTCCTCGGGATAGAGCGGCGTAAGGTTGTCGAAGAAGATCTTGTTGCGGGCAATGTCGGGATGCTCGAAGTTGATGGCCTCGACCTTGATCAGGGCAAAGTAGCGTTCCCCGTCCTTGGGCGGCCGAATCTGGCCCGAGACGGTGTCGCCGGTGTGCAGGTCGAATTTGCGGATTTGGGAGGGAGAAACGTAGATATCGTCCGGTCCCGGCAGGTAGTTGTAGTCAGGCGCTCGCAAGAACCCGAACCCGTCGGGGAGGGTCTCCAACACACCCTCCGAGAAAATCAGGCCGTTTTTCTCCGTCTGGGCCTGCAGGATCTTGAAAATCAACTCCTGTTTCCGCATTCCGGTTGCACCGGCCACGTTCAGATCCTTGGCGATCTGAGTCAGGGCGGCGATGTTCATTTCTTTCAGCTCGGCAATGTCCATAAAGACTCCTCGGAGTTCTGGGATTTCTAAAGTCGGGGATGGGCAACCGGCCCGGTCGGGCGGCGCCTCATCTGGAATTTGGCGATGGGTCTACGGCTGTGCTGTCCTTTGGATATGACGACTCAGAAGTGCCCAGACCTTGTCACGGCCGGTCCTCCTGGTGGCGGAGTACGGGACCACCGTGGCTGCCGGTGCGAGGGTCCGGGTGTGTTTGAGCGATTTCTGCAGCTCGCTTGCGGATAGCCTGTCGGCCTTGGTAGAAACCATGAAAAAAGGAAGGGAAAACTGGCGCAACCTCTCGAGGGTTTGCAGATCCTGCCGGGTCGGGCCGATTCGCGAGTCAATGATCGATACGCACACTGCCAGCTTCTCTCGTTGTCGGAAATAGCTGTCCAACAAACGGGCCCACCCAAGTCTCATCTCCTTTGAAACCTTGGCGTAGCCATAACCCGGGCAGTCGACAAAATAGAAACGTCCGTTGATTCTGAAAAAATGGATCAGCCGGGTTCGTCCCGGGGTGGAACTGGTTCGGGCGAGTCCCCGTCGCCCCAAGAGACTGTTTATCAAGCTGGATTTGCCGACATTGGAGCGGCCGATGAATGCGATTTCAGGAAGGTCATCCCGCGGAAACCGGGACGGATCAGGAGCACTGCAAACCAACTCGGCGGAATGGATCTTCAATGGGTTACGGAATCTTGAGAAAAATCCTTCTCCATTGAAGGCTTGTACTCCTCGATCTTGTCCTCCGCTTTCTCCTTGGCGACCGGGATCTCATCTTCCAGGGCGATCTTCAACACCTCGTCCATGGTCTCGACGAAGTGCATCGAAAAATGCTCCTGGATGTTCTGGGGCACCTCGGAAAGATCCTTCTCATTCCCTTTCGGCAGAACGGCCACCTTGATCCCGGCACGGTGCGCAGCCAGGAGCTTCTCCTTCATGCCGCCAATGGGCAGCACCTTGCCCCGCAGAGTGATTTCTCCCGTCATGGCCACGTCCGGCCGCACCGGGATCTTGGTCAGGGAGGAAATCATGGCCGTGGCCATGGTGATTCCGGCCGAGGGTCCGTCCTTGGGAATGGCTCCTTCAGGCACGTGGATATGCATGTCGAAGTTCCGATGAAACTCCCGCGGAACTCCCAGCCGGTGGGAACGGGAACGCACGTAGCTCATGGCGGCTTGCGCCGACTCCTGCATGACATCACCCAGCTTTCCGGTCAAGGTCAACCGTCCCTTCCCTTCCATCAGGGTGGCCTCGGTGTTAAGCACCTCTCCCCCGACCTCGGTCCAGGCCAGCCCGGTGGCCAGCCCGACTTCGCTTTTCTCCGCCGAGCGCGTGTTGCGGAACCTGATCACTCCCAGGTAGTCGCCCAAATCCTTCCGGTCGACCTGGCGTGAGATCCCGGCTCCCTCCTTGACCACCTTGCGGGCGACCTTGCGACAGATCGAGGCAATCTCCCTTTCCAGGTTGCGCACGCCCGACTCCCGGGTGTAGTTCTGGACGATTCCCAGTATGGCCTCGTCCGACAGAACCAGGTTCTTCTCCTTCAAGCCGTTCCGAGGGCGCTGCTTCTCGACCAGGTAGCGTTTGGCGATCTCCAGCTTCTCGGCCTCGGTGTACCCGGAAATACGAATGACTTCCATACGGTCCTGCAGGGGCTGGGGAATGGTGTGAATGACGTTGGCGGTGGCAATGAACATGACCTGCGACAGGTCGTATTCCACGTCCAGGTAGTGGTCCACAAAGCAGTGGTTCTGCTCCGGGTCCAGCACTTCCAGCAGGGCTGCCGAGGGGTCCCCGCGGAAATCCATGCTCATCTTGTCCACTTCATCCAGTAGGAAGACGGGGTTCTTGGTTCCGGCTTTCTTCATCATCTGGATGATCTGTCCCGGCAAGGCTCCGATATAGGTCCGGCGATGCCGACGATTCTCGCGTTCTTCGAGACTCGCACCGGCTCCTGCTACCAGGCGATGCCCGGCGGCGTCTGGGGCGATCCCACCGAGTCGACCGCGGAGCTGGGCGAGCGGTACTACGACCAGATCGCGCGGGCCGTCTGCACCATCATCGACGACGTCGAGCTGACATCGGCGGGCATGCGAGTCGACCAGCGCTACGGAGAGACAACGGGATGAACGACATGCTCGCAGGGTCGGGGCAGAGCCCGGAGCCGAGCTGGGCGTTACGAGCGATGCCGTCGCCTTAACGCGCTCCGCCGAGCACGCGCGCGCTGCTTCGTCAGTGCGAACGTTCGTCAGCGCGAAAGGCCGGGGCTGAGAGCGCTTGCTGGCTGCCTCCGTTCGCCGGCTGCTTCCCGCTGGAGA
>JAPOZE010000651.1 GCA_026706225.1 Acidobacteriota bacterium | reverse complement strand
GGGGGATGGCAGTGGATTGCAAGGGATGATGTGAGCGGGCGGAGTCACTGGGAAATACAGATAACATACTGACAATACAGACAGTTATGAACAGTGCTGGACGGTGATGAACGATTCTGGAACTTTCAATGCCGCCGCATTCGCGGCTGGGTTGACGCAGAACCCATACGACCCCGGGTTGACACCTCCGTTGCCCAGAGGACTCCGCCGTCGCTGCCAAGCTCGACGCCTCCCGGGCTCCTCCTGGCTCACCCCGCAGGCGACCCTGAGCCGCAGCTACGCAGCTCTATAAGGATGGCCCGTAGTAAGCGTTTCCGTGGCCTACCCACGTCAACCGCAGCATTCGCAGCTCCCCCCAAACTCACAATACTGCAAGAGGAAACGTGCTTTTCTATTTGGAATATGCCCCGGGCAAGAGCCCGGGGGACGCGATCGGAAGACGTCGCGTAGGGGAGTTGAGCCGCGAACGCGGCGACAGCAGTATGCGCGACCGGCGACCTAGCGCAGGCATTGAGACTATCAACTGTCGGCTTTGGACGGGAAGTAGCGCTCGATCGTAGCGGCGCCGGGTCGAGCCGTCAGCCAGGAGACCCCCACCATCAGCAGTGCCGAGACCAGGACGATGGGAACCACCGGCAGAAAGCCCAGAATGGTGGTTCCGCCGGCCGTCCTCGAGATGAGGTCGAGCCCTCCCCAGGAGAGGATCGCGGTCGGCGGTCCCGAGGGCGGGGGAACCAGCGCCTGGAGCAGGGCAACGGCGCCGACCGAGCCACCGGCCCACAGGGTGGTGGCCAGGGCTCCCCAGCGGGTGCTGCGCTTCCAGAAGAGGGCCGCCACCAACAGGGGGAGGAGAGCGGCGTAGCCGGTAAAGGAGTACTGTATGGCCACCAGGAATATGGTGGCCGGAGACTTCAGGGCGATGACGAAGGCGACCGACGTGATCAGCGCCACGAACAGGCGGCCGGTTTGAACCTGGGCCCGGTCCCCGAAGCGCTGCTTGCCCCCATAGAAGGCGAAGATGTCCTCGGTGAACATGGTCGAGAGCGCCAGGATCTGGGAGTCGCTGGCCATCACGGCCGCCAGGATTCCCGCGCCCAGGATGCCGGCCAGCCACAGGGGCGCGTAGCGGTCCAGCAGCAGCGGGATGACGTCATCGGCAGCCATCCGGCGGCGGAGGTCGCTTTCCCGTTCGGGAGTCAGCTCGGTTCCGGATGCCGCCAGCGATTGACGGGCGGCCTGCTTTTCCTGGATTCGTGGAAAGTCTTCGGCGCCGTTGGCCGCCACCCCCAGAAAGACGCAGGGAAGCCAGATGGCCATGATACAGATCGGATAGAGGATCACCGTCTTGCGGAACTGGGACATGCGGCGGGCGGTAAGGCAGAAGATGCCGATGTGGGGAAAGCAGATGGCGGACAGCGGGATGAAGGTGTAGCTGAGGTAATAGAGCGGTGAGACGTTTTCCCGGGTGAGCAGGGGCGCCAGGGCAGGGGATTGGGCGATTCTCTCCATGGCCGCGCTGAAGCCCCCCATTCCGGCGCCGATCACCAGAAGCGCAACCACGCCGAAGCTCAGAAACAGCGTGGTCTGAAGGGTGTTCACCCAGGCGGTGCCGCGCATGCCCCCAAAGAAGACGTAGCTCATCACCACCAGCGCCACCAGGCTGCCACCCATCCAGTAAGGGACCCAGCCGCTGCTGATCGATTGCAGGATGGTCCCGCCTCCCTTGACGGCGATAATGATGTAGGGGACCAGGAAGAGGGCTTGCAGGGCAAAGATGACCGTTCCGATGTGGCTGCACTCCCAACGGTCCCGAAACATCTGGACAGGGGTCATGAAGCCGTGTTTCTTGCCCAGCGCCCAGGTGCGGGTGCCGATCAGCAGCAGGGTCAGGGGAATGATGAGCGCCGAGGAGGAGCCCATCAGGCCGTAGGTGACGATCCCGTTGTTGAAGGCGTGCCCCGAGGCCCCCAGGATGGTGAAGGCGGTCATGTTGGTCCCGAACAGCGAGAAGAGAAAGACGAAGGAGCCCAGGGAACGGCCGGCCAGAAAATAGTCTTCAGCCGCGTGCCTGGAGGCTGCACGGCGAAAGGCAAAGATTCCGATGTAAATAACCAGAGCCAGATAGACCAGCACTACCAGGGTGGGGATCATGATGGGGTCGGTTTCTCGGAACGGGTGGTGGGAGTGGGCTCGGCGCCCTGGGAGGCATCCTCCAGGTGCCCTGGCCAGCAGTACCGCACCAGAAGCCACATGAGGCCGGCCACGGCTACGGAATAGAGCGCATGGTAGAAGAGGCCGATGGGAATGAATCCCAGGATCAGCGGATCGGCCTGGCGCCAGAACCAGAAATCCTGATGGAGGCCATAGAAGACCAGGACGGCAACGGCCAGGAGGAATGAAATCTTATCTTTCAATTTCGATCGGCGACGGGTCCACCCGGGAGCGCGGGCGTCTCGCCCGCATACGCAAGCCGCTCATTGTAGCATCCGGCTGGAAACGGGGCAGGGCCGAACCTATGGGGGAGGAGAAACTCGGCGCCCGGGGTTGCCGGCTCACTTGCCGAAATCCAGGGTGGTTTTTGTGGCGAACCGGCGATAGTTCATCCACTTGTTTTCGTTCTGGTTGATCCAGCCGCGTCTTCCCACCAGAACATCCCTGGAGCTGAGAGGCAGCCAGTAGGTGTAACCTTCGATGTCCACGGGGCCGTAATCGATCTGAAAGCGTGCCTGCCGGACCGGGAAATCGGCCGGGACGCCAAAGATCCGTTCGCCCACGATCCGCAGCACCGCCGACGAATCCTTGGCAACATGGATTTGTCCCTCGTATCCGACCCGGACGAAATTCTGCAGGGTGCCGTCGTGCAGGACGCCCGTATACAACTGGTAGCCGGACGGGTGGGTGACGGCATAGACATCCGCCGGCTGCCCGTCGATCAGGCTGTCTCCCTCGTGGAAAAACCGTGCGGGCGATCCCGGCTGGAAGAGGGTCTGCAACGTACTGCCGAACTCTCCCATGCCGCTGATTTCCCGAACGTGTCGTTGGGACGGTTTCCCGTCCACTGTGAGAGTCAAATAGGATTCTGCCCCGTCGACGAACTGAACCTTGGTGACGATGTCGTGGCGTTTCTTCAGCGCCGCATCTTCCTGACCCTGGTTGTCGGACCGCTTTGTGATCTGGGTGCAGACGAAATCCGGGAGGTTCGCGGTAAAGCTCAAGGCCCATTTCCTGGCGCGGTCCAGCACCTCTTGTGAGCTCTGCGATCCATAAACGTTAGCGGGGGCTTGCGTTGGCGCTCTCTCGCCCTCGGTGCCCTCTGCACTGGGCGCACGGATTTCCGCCCCGCTTCCTCCCAACAACCCAGCCAGTTCCCGATGCCCATGCCGAGCGGCTACCTTTGCAGGCAGCAGTCCGTCCCGCGAAGTGGTCGGATCGACCCCCTGGGCCAGCAGCAACCGGGCCAGGCCGGCATGCCCGGTCCGTGCCGCCAAATGGAGCAGTTGAGAACCGCAGCCCGAGCAGCGGCCACCTAGGCGGGCGCCGTACCTCAACAGCAGCCGGGCGATTTCACCATTGCCGCTCCGGGCGGCCGACTGCAACGGCACCAGGGTTTCACCTTTCCCGGAGCGGGCCACCAGGTTGGGATTGGCTCCCTGCTCCAGAAGCAGCCTGGTGATCTCTTCGTGCCGGTGTTCCACGGCCAGGTGAAGGGGGGTGCGGGCCGTCCCATCCTGCCTCCGGTTGGGGTCAGCCCCTTTCTGCAGCAGCAGTCCGGCGATTTCGAGGTGACCCAGGCGGGCGGAGACATGCAGTGGAGTGAGGTTGTCCGGGTTCTTGCGGTTGGGATCGACGCCCTTGCCAAGCTCAACGCGCACCGATGCCACATCTCCCTCGGAGGCGGCTTGGTGCAGCCGATCGGAAGGCGCTTCCGATCCGGCCGCGGCAAGAGAAAGAGAAATAACGAAGTTGAGAAGCCTGCTCACACATTCTCTCCTGCAAGTTGCAAGGATAGTTGCGGTCTTAGAATACCGCAAAGTGGCTGCGTGAAGGAGCCTCGCCAGTTCCTATTGGCGTCTCTCATGGCCGGGTGTATGATATTGTCATGCAAGAAGCCGGGGAGAATCGATTATGCCAGCCAATCAACTCGTTCAAGCGCGCATTGACGGAGCCATCAAGGAAGAAGCAGCCGCGGTGCTGGCTGCAATGGGCCTGACCGTGTCCGATGCCGTACGGTTATTGCTGACCAGGATTGCGCGGGAAAAGGCACTGCCGTTTGCGCCGCTGACTCCAAACACGGTCACCATCGAGGCAATGAAGGAAGCCCGCAGGGGTGGCCTGTCTCAATTCGACAGTGTGGATGCCCTCATGGACGATCTGAATGCGAAGGATTGAGCGGACCAGTCAGTTCAGACGCGATTGCAGGCGTGAGGCGAAGGGCCGACACCGGACGTCGCTGGACGCTGTTCTGGTTCCCCTCCTGGTCGCGTTGGCGAATGACCAGCCGCTGGAATCTCGATACCACGCCCATGCACTGAGCGGTGAGTGGAAAGAATTCCGTGATTGCCACCTGAAACCTGACCTGGTACTGATCTACCAGAAACAGGCCACAGACAAACTTGGACTTGTTCGCCTTGGGTCCCATTCGGAACTCGGGCTTTGAGACACCGAGAAGACAGGGGACGTTGTTGAACTACTGGAACAACCTTGCTCAGACCAGATTTCAGTAAGGTGTCGGGCGGAGATAGCGCATAGCTCCCCCATCGGCCAAACCACTCCTTTTATTCCAACTATTCAACAGTGTTCCCTGGTTGCCCCATACTTGCCTGTACGCCCCGAACGGGCAGTCTTGGCAGATCAAGACGTAGACTTTGGCGCATCAGAGCTCGCCGGGCTTGGCGGTGGAGTCGTTCCGAACTTGATTCCTCAAACAGCGGAGTGGCCAGCACTCCTTTCGAGCCCGTCGTGTCGAAACTTTCCTCTTTTTTGGAGGGATTCGGCATCCTTGCACCAGGTGAATCGGGCAGGATTTTGACGAAGGTGATGTCCTTGGGACGAAGAGCCCGGTTCACCAATATGGCGACTCCCGTGGCGATGGCTATACTCGCAGCATAGCTGCCATAGTACTTGTCACCGGGTTCACCGGCTTCGGTTCCGGCAATTGCAACCATGCTTCCCATCATGGTTCCGATAAACGTTCCCACGGTCGCGGCAACCCGTTTCCCCTTATTCTCCTTGAGTCCTCGAACCTCGAGTCGAGAGATGGCTTCTCTAGTGATCTGAATCTCGCCCTTGGGGTAATCCTTCGGATTGCTGCTGTTCTTGACTTTGAAGACGAGCGAAGAAGCGTTCACCACTCTGATTTGTCCCTCTACCCGTGTGCCTTCGGCGATTTGCAGTGTGACCAATTTGCCGCCGATCAAGTTCTTCAGTTCGCTCCAGCGGACCTCCAGAGGCTTTTCCCGATCCGATCCCTGCAGATAGGTGCTCAGCACCAGAATCACCACAAATAATCCAACGCCTCGATGCAAAGTCATTACAGGACCCTCCGGTAATTCATCCTCTCGATTGCCTAAACGTTCCCAAATCGCTGCGTCCAACCGGCCGGGCGAGCGTTTCTCGACTCTCAACATATGATAATGTCATGCAGAATGCCCGGGAGCGGAAAGAATTCCGTGATTGCCACTCGAGACCTGACCTGGTATTGATCTGCCGGAATCGCCCTTGAACGACCATGGAGGCGAATCATGCCCCTTGATGCTGATGACCTGATGGAAGAGGTGGCGGAAGACGCCCTCTTGGAAATGGCTTCCCGGAACCGAACCATTTCCCTGATCGGGTGGGTACTTTCGATTGTTGTGGTGGTGGCTATTGTGGTTGCCCTGGTGGTGTTGTGGTTGGTTGCGGAATGAGATGAAGAGAAAGAACAATGAACAGGAAGATCTCCACGCGATTTACAATCCTGAATCGGTGGACGACCTGACAATCCCACTTGTTGCGGTAGTACCGGTTTCATGGTTGCAGGCGGGGGACCAGGTCCAGTCGAGAAATTCTTCATGAGGCAAGAAACCAAATGCCGGCTGTGGGTTGGTTTGCTGGTGGCGTTAGTCCTGGGGAATGTAGCCTGCCAACAGGGGGAGCGGCACCGTTTCCTCAGTCTGGGGACGGCTCCGGTGGGGGGCACCTTTCCGGTAGTGGGCGGAGCCATTGCCGAGGTGCTCAACCTGCACCGCGGTTCCCACAACTGGAAGGTGCAAATCAAGGGAAGCAAGGGCAGCCAGGAGAATATCCGGCGCCTGGCCAGCGGCCAGTTTGAGCTGGGGATGAGCAACTCGGCCATCAGCTACTTCGCCAGCCAGGGCGGCTCCAACTGGAAATCGGAAGGAAGCTACGACGTGCGGGCGGTCTGCACGCTGGCCCCCCTGGTGGCCATGTTTGTCACCAAGCAGGATTCGGGCATGCGCGCCATCGGCGATCTGAAGGGAAGGCGGGTGGTGATCGGGCCGGCCGGGGCGGGATTCGAGATGTTCGTGATGCCGATCCTGGAGGCTCACGGGGTAGCCGCAGACTCTTTCAGCGCCATCTATGCGCCGCAGGGCGTGGCGGTCGAAATGCTTGGCGACGGGGCCGTCGATGCGGCCTTTCTGGGGGGGGCCCTGCCTGCCCAGTCGATCATCCAGGCTTCCGGATCCTTCGAGGTCTACGTAATTCCCTTCGATCCCAAGGTCCGGGGGCGGTTGATCCGGGACTATGCCTTCTTCAAGCCCATTCCCCACGCCCTGGTCAAGTCGAGGTATCCGAAGATTCTGCACTACGAGCTGGAGGACCGCATTGCTCAAATGAGCCGGGAGCAAGCCCTGGCCTTCATCCGGGACCAGGGGCTAAGGGTTGCGGGAGCGGAAACGATGGAAATTGACGCGTTGCGCAAGGCCCTTGCCGGCGCCCGCTTCGGTTGGCTGAACGTGGGCTCGATGCAAGTGGTGACTCATAAGAGCACTGACAAACAGTTGATTCGAAACCTTTTGGAAGTCTTATGGGAGCAGCGGGAGGAGTTGGCCCGCAGGCATCCGGCCCTGGGATTTCTCCAACTCAGGTCGGTCCCGCTTCCCGGCGGAGAGAAACGACTCATTCAGGGCGCCGTCCTCTATACCGGGATCCCGTTTCATCCCGGCGCCGTCGAGTTCTATGAGAGTCACCCGGAGATCGGTTTCCGGCCCAACCCCGCCAACCGGGTCCCGGCGCAACCAGGTGAAAAGTGATTAGTGGCCAGTGGTTAGTGGATAGTTATTTAATCGACACGTTCAGCAACTGAAACAAACCTGTTTCACTCTCGTATGATCCGCCCGCCAGGGCGGAGGCACGGCTAACCACTAGCCACTGATCACTAATCACTAATCACTCTTCACCTGGTTGCGCCGCCGTCCCATACGATGAGGCGGCTCAGACGGGCCGAAACAAGGGTGTTCCCGGCACGAAAGGTTGGCTCATGTTCGAGCCCGTTAGCAAGCGGCTGATTCCCATCCTGAGCGCGGTCCTGTGCCTCTACACTCTGACCGAGGTCAACTTCCCCCGGCTGCGGCCGCAGTCCCAGTTGGCCCTGTTCGTCATGCTGGGGCTGGTGCTTTGCTTTCTCGGCACCCCTGCCCGTGAACGCTGGCGGGACTGCAGGGTCGCACGCCTGGCCGATCTGGTCCTGGCCGTCGCCAGCATCGCGGCTTGCGGCACCGTGGTGCTGATGACGGAACCGCTTTTTCAGGGGTGGTTTCCGGACCTCTGGCCTTACGGGAAATCGCTCGGAAACCGCGCCGGTATCGAAGGACCTGCCGACTTTGTCCTGGGCGCGGTCGGCCTGTTGCTGGTGTTGGAAGCCACCCGCCGCTCCATTGGCTGGGTGGTGCCGGCGCTGGCGGTGCTCTTCCTGGCACACAGCTATTACGGGCACCTGGCCCACCTGAACTTCCTGCCCGATCTGCCGGGATGGCTGCTGCCGCATGCCGGCCAGGATGCGGCCTACCTGGTGAGCACGACTTTTTCGCAGTCTCTGGGCGTGTTCGGCCCGGCAGCCGGGGTCATGTTCAAGTATGTCTTCCTGTTCGTCATCTTCGGAGCCTTTCTGGAGATGTCGGGGGCAACCCGGTTCATCATCGATTTCGCCCAAAAAGTGTTCGGCCGCACGCCGGGCGGACCGGCCAAGGTGGCCGTGCTGGGCAGCGGGTTGATGGGGTCCCTCTCGGGCAGCGCCGTCGCCAACGCGGTGACCACCGGCACCTTTACCATCCCCATGATGCGTCACGCCGGGTTCGAAAGGCACGTGGCCGGAGGCATCACGGCCGCGGCAGCCTCGGGGGGCGCCCTGGTGCCTCCGGTCATGGGGGCCGGCGCCTACATGATGCTGGAGCTGGTGCAGCCCCAGGTGACCTTCCTGCAGGTGGCCAAGGCGGCGCTGATTCCCGCCATCCTCTACTACCTGTCCATTTTCCTGATCGTGCATTTCTACGCCCGGAGGGCCGGAGCGGTTGCAGCCGACCGAGGGCCGGCACGCCCGGTCTCGCGGTTTCAGGGACTGGTCTTCTTTTCGGCCCTGGGGACGCTGATCCTCTTCCTGCTGATGGGCTTCACCCCCTTCAAGGCGGTGAGCGGGTCCCTGGTGGTGATTCTGCTGCTGAGCATGGCCGGTCCCGGCACCGGTTTGAGCGCGGCCCCACGCCGGTGGGCTCTTTCCGCCTTCGCCCTGGTGGTGTTGCTGCACCAGGTGGTTCTCGCCCAGGCCCCGGCCGTGCCCAAGCTGCGCCTCTATGCCGAGTCGCTCATCAACTCCTGCCTGGTGGGCCTGTTCGGACTGCTGCTGTTTGCCCTGATGCACCCCAGGTTGAGGCCATCCATCCTGGAAGCCCTGGTCAAGGCGGCCAGGAACGGGGTGGCCCTGATCGCCGCCAGCGCCTGCGTGGGGATCATCATCGGTGTGGTCCAATCGACCGGTGTCGCCACCGACTTCAGCAACGTCATCAAGGGCGTGGTGGAATCGAGCCTGCTGCTGGCCCTGGTGGGAATCATGATCTGTTCCATCATCCTGGGCATGGGGGTGCCTTCGGTGGTCTGCTACCTGCTGATGGCCACCCTGATGGGATCGCTGCTGGAACAGATGGGCGTGCAACCCCTGGCGGCCCACCTGTTCATATTCTATTTCGGGATGATGTCGATGGTGACCCCGCCGGTGGCGCTGGCGGCCTATGCCAGCGCCTCTATCGCCAAGGCCAGGATCATGAGGACGGCCCTGGCTTCCTTCCGCTTCGCCCTGGTCGGCTTCACCTTGCCCTTCATGTTCGTCTACCGGCCCGAGCTGCTGCTGCTGGTGCCGAGGGATACGAGCAGCCGCCTCAGCGACCGGATCACCTCCAACGCCTCCCTGGACCTGACACAGCTCGGCAACCTGTGGGGGCTGGGCCTGGAAGTGGGCACGGCCATTCTGGGGATCTTTGCACTGGCAGCCGCCATCGCCGGCTATCTCAGGCGGCCCCTGCGGTTGGATCACCGCTTGATCCTATTCGCCGCCGCCGCCTGCCTGCTGTCTCCGGAATTTCAGGTTCAGGGTTACAACCTGGGCCCGGTTCTGAACCTTGGAGCTGCCCTTGCCCTGGCAGGAGTGGTGGTGGCCAACCGGTGGTGGGCAGGGCCTGAGCCGGTTACCTCCGAGAGTGGGGAGTGAAGAGCTTTCGTTTGTTTCAAATGAGTGCCGCCCCCGCCCTGCCGGGCGAATCATAACGAGAGTGAAACAACTGACCCATAGCCCCCAATGAACAGGACGAGAAGCCGGTGCGTAGCAAGGGGATGCCCCCCGGGAACGCGGGCGTCCCGCCCGCACAACACCGGCAAGGCTCACCCAACTCCTCGACCCGGCTCGACCGGCAAGGAGTCAGGACGCTGCTTCGGTAGAGCCCATGCCGTTCCCGCCGGCAGGGTAGCCGGGTGCCGTATCGCAGGAAAACGGAGCGGAACGCAACGGCATAGCATGCGGGCGGGACGCCCGCGCTCCCGGGGGGCGCCTCCTCCCGTCACTCTTGCTTCTCAAGGGGGCACGCGCCGGCTTGCCGGGCTGTAGCCCGTGCCGATGCGGCAGAGCCGTCACGCTTGGTGGCCCTTCTTGGATCGCTCTTTCTGGTTTGTTTCTGGTAGGCCGGGCTCCCTGGCCGGCCGACTCCGTTAGCAGCAATCACGGGGAGCCGTGCTAAAATGTTGATCCGGAAGGGCTACAAGCGGCCATAGAGGCCTGTGCAGGGTGAGGACATTCATGAGATCGGATAGCTCCGGACCCCAGCGGGGCGTCGACCAGACGACCGCGGGCAACTACTTCGTTTCCAACTACCCTCCCTACTCCTTCTGGAAGCCCGATCGGGTGGGCGAGGCGTCGGCCGCCCTTCAAAGGCCGCCTCTGCCCGGAACTCCCCTGGGCGTTTACCTGCACATTCCCTTTTGCCGCAAGCGCTGCCATTTCTGCTATTTCAAGGTGTATACCCAGCAGGATGCTCCGGCGGTCGAGCGCTATCTGGATGCGCTGGCCGGGGAGCTGAAACTCTACGCCGGCAAGCCCTTTGTGGGCGGCCGCAGGCCGCTTTTCATCTATTTCGGCGGCGGCACGCCCTCCTACATCTCCTCCAAGCAACTGGTGCGGCTTGCTGACGATTTGAAGGCGCAACTTTCCTGGGATGCGGCCGAGGAAATCACCTTCGAGTGCGAGCCGGGGACGCTGACGGAGCACAAGCTGCGGGTGATCCGGGAGATCGGAGTGACCCGGCTCAGCCTGGGGATCGAGAATTTCAACGACGCCATCCTCGAGGCCAACGGCCGCGCCCACGGTTCGCGGGAAATCGACCGGGCCTACCGGATCGCCCGGTCGGTGGGCTTCCCGCAAATCAACATCGATCTGATTGCCGGGATGGTGGGGGAGACGGACCAAAATTGGCGCGACTGCGTGCGGCGCACCCTGGAAATGGAGCCCGACAGCGTGACCATCTACCAGATGGAGATTCCCTACAACACCACCGTGTTTCAGGAGATGAAGGCCGCCGGCAAGAGCGTGGCCCCGGTGGCCGATTGGGGAACCAAGCGAACCTGGGTGGACGAAGCCTTCTCGCTGCTGGAGCAGGGAGGCTACTCCGTCAGCAGCGCCTACACGGCGGTCAAGGATCCGGATCGCACCCGCTTCCTCTACCGTGACCTGCTCTGGACCGGCGCCGACCTGGTGGGGCTGGGAGTAGCCTCCTTTTCCCATGTCAACGGCACCCACTACCAGAACGAGCACGACCTGCCGGGTTACCGGAGGAGCCTGGAGGAAGGACGGCTTCCCATCTACCGGGCTCTCACTCCCAGCCACGAAGAGCGTCTCATCCGCGAACTGATCCTGCAGTTCAAGTTGGGAATGGTCCGGCCCAGCTACTTCAGGGAGAAGTTCGATACCGATATCCGGCAGCGATTCGCTTCTCCCCTGCAGAGTCTGCAGCAGCGGAACTACCTGGAAGTTGAGGACAACAGCCTCAGGCTGAGCCGCGAGGGACTGCTGCAGGTGGACAGTTTTCTGCCCGACTTCTTCTTGAGCCGGCATCGTGGCAGCCGCTATAGCTGACCCGAGCCAATCGGTTTACCGATGAATTCCGGAGACGACAGGTTGCAGCAGCACGATCCCTTCGACGCCGTCATTGTCGGCGGCGGCCCCGCCGGCGCCACCGCCGGGGCCTTTCTGGCCCAAAAGGGGTGGCGGGTCCTGCTGCTGGAGAAGGAGCGCTTTCCCCGCTATCGCATCGGCGAGTCCCTGATGCCCTACTGCTACTTCACGCTGGAGCGACTGGGGGTTATCGACAAGATCAAGAGTTCCCATTTCCCCAGGAAGTACAGCGTCCAGTTTGTCAGCACCCGGGGCGCCGTCTCGACCCCTTTCTATTTCTTCGAGCATTTCAATCACGAAGCGGCCACCACCTGGCAGGTCTTGCGCAGCGAGTTCGACCAGATGCTGCTGGACAACGCCCGCGAAAAGGGTGTGGAGGTTCGGGAGGGGACCCGGGCCGTGGAGACGGTGGACGGACAGGGGGCGGTGGCAGGGGTGCGTGCCATCGACGGCCAGGGAGGGAAGCACGAGTTCCGGGCTCCGCTGACCCTGGATGCCAGCGGTCGCGAGGTCTTCAGCATGACCCGCAACCGCTGGA
>JAPOZE010000003.1 GCA_026706225.1 Acidobacteriota bacterium | reverse complement strand
TATTTATTATGAGTTCAGTACAACCTTGAGTCCGCCGCTAAGCGAGACACTAGTGTCGCATTTTCTCTCCTCTTTATTTGGATCAAAAAACTGAAGACACTTCAAATTTCTAACGGACAACGATGGAAGCTCGATTCGCAACAGCTCGATCCTTGCGGGTACTCAACTCCTCTGCTCTGGTGAAGTTACGCTGGAGGAGGCGCTTGCCACTCCCCCGAACAGCCTTCCCGTAAATATCAAACTGCGCATCATTGCGGGCCGAACGATGAAATTTACTGCAAAACCAGCGGTAAGCTAACACCCTCAAAATGGCCTGTCAAGGGTTTTTTGGGATTTTTTTCACAGGCTAAGAACATCGTAAAGCGGGAGTTAGCAGCCGACGGGGTGGGCCGGAGGGGTGTACCTGTGGCCACTTTTCCCCCTTCAATAACAGTATGCAACGGGAGGGGGCGGTTTTTATCAGGGGGAAATGCGAGGATGGCGAAAAAAGAAAAAAGAGTTATCCACGAAGGGGGTGCAGAACCGTGACGGGGAAAAAGAGTTGTCCACGAAGACACACGAAGAACGGCTTAAGGCACACGAAGGCGTTGGTGGGGGTTCGAGAGGGGGCTGCCACGGGTCGGGAGGGGGGAGTAGATGGATACGAAGGGGGCAAGGGTTAAAAGAGTTATCCACGAAGTCACACGAAGAACGGTTTGAGACACACGAAGGCGTTGGTGGGGGTGATTCGAGACGACACTGGCAGAGACGTTCCCTTGCTCCGGAATCAATGGGATCTCTTGCGCAGACGCGAGTGGGCTTACTTCCCTCTTTTTTCTCGACGGAGTTCTGCTTCAAGGTCTGCGGCCGTTGATGCGCTCTGCAAGGTTGGAAACCATTCCGGCCAACTCACGGAACATCGTCGCCAATTCAGCGTCTCGCTTGCGAGATTCTGCGTCCAGCCTGGCCCAACGTTCTTCCATGCGACTCAATTCTCTAGTCCAAGTTAATTGCATGTGCTCCAAGCGGTCTATCAACTTGCGGTTGATCTCCTGCTGCTGTGAGTCCACGGCGTTCTCCTTTCAGGGCAAGGACTCCCTGTCACCTCTCGCTACCGACTGGACAGGTGGACCGGGAAAGTACAACGGGTATATGGATGGCGAACGGGGAGCGTTCGGGAAATCACAACCACACAGCCAGGTCGTTGATGAAGATCGGACGTGTTGTCCGTTGCGCCGAGCCGCTTGCCGTCCATGCCGTTGTTGCGGCAAGGTTGAGGCGGGTGGTTTCCGGGTGGCGTCCAACAGGTGGATGGGGGAGAGCCACGTGAGCGCCACACTCACGGATCTGCGGTCCTGCCCACGGCATCGTTTGGTGGCTGGCGACTGGCTCCCACCTTAACAGATCCCGCAAGGCGGAGCAAACGGAAATCAGTCCGCTTACCGAGCCCCTGAATCCAACCCATTCGTGTCCCCTCGCGGCCCCCCTGCGTGGATATCTTTTTTTCTTCTGTCCCTTGGTGGATCACGCCTCGTAGCGCTTCAGGTCCTTTTTGAGGTCCTTGAGGGTGGATTTCAGGTCCTCGGTGAGGTCGGCGGCCTGTTCGATTCGGATTGACCGGCAGCGGCAACATGGCTCTCCTGCGGGGTGGCGATGCGGTTTCCGCCGACGGTGTGCACGGTTGCCGGATCGCAGGAAAACTCAGCGGCAACCGAAGGGACTGCATGCGGGCGGGACGCCCGCGCTCCCGGGGGCCGCTTCGCGGGCTTCTCTTCTTCTCTACGGACAGCGTGAATGGGTGCTGCATCCCAGGAAATTCTGCGGCGACCGACGGAACTGCATGCGGGCGGGACGCCCGCGCTCCCGGGGGGGGCCTTCGGGCACTACGTGCCATTGGTGGATCAGCTCTGGTCGCGGCTGAGGTCCTTTTTCAAATCCTTGAGGGTGGATTTGAGGTCCTCGGTGAGGTCGGCGGCCTGTTCGATGTCCTCGATGACGTGGGGGGTGATGAGGGCGATGAGCTCGGTGCGTCTCTTCTTGCGGGTGGTGTTTCCGAACAGCAGCCCCAGTCCCGGGATGCGGCTCAGGATGGGGAGCCCGTTCCTGGTAACGCCGTTGGTGTCGGAGATGATGCCTCCGATGGCGATGGTCTGTCCGTTCTTGATGGTCACCTGGGTTTGAACCGAGCGGATGTTGATGCTGGGGGACTGAATTCCGCCGGTGGGCGGAGGCCCGGGACTGCTCACCTCCTGCTGGACCTCCAGGGTGACCCAGCCCCCGGCGTTGATGCGCGGGGTGACGTTGAGAATGACCCCGGTGTTGCGGCTGCGGATGGTGTTGGAGAAGAGGCTGCTGCTGCCGGTCCCGCCGGGAATCACGCCCTGGGAGGTCAGGATGGGGATCTGGGACCCCACCTGGATGTTGGCGGCGATGTTGTCGGAGGCGATGACGCTGGGGGCCGAAAGCACCCGGGAACGGCTGCGGGTCTCCTGGGCGTTGAGGAAGGCCACCAGCTCGCGGGTGTCGCCAATCAGGGCCCTGGTGGCCAGGTTCAGGGCTCCGGACCCGCCGCCGCCGGTTCCGTAGCTTGCGGTGGTGACCGAGGGGCTGGAGACCGCCGGCTTGTTGCGGTCCTGCAGAAAGGCCGAGATGCCCATGGAGAGCTCGTTGTCCAGTACCACCTCGTAGATCTTGACCTTGATCAGGACCTGGCGGGGCACCCGGTCCAGTTCCCGGATGGTCTCCTCGATGATCTCGAAGTCCTGGGGGCTGCTCTGGACGATGAGGGCGTTGTTCTGCTCGTCGGCCACGATCTTGATCTCTCCCTGAACGATCTCACCCGTCCGGTCCTCAGCCTCGGCAGCGGCCTGCAGCATGTCGGTCGCGCTGCCCTCGTTGGAAGGGAGAAACTCCTGCTCCCTCTCGCGGGTGCCCGCTCCATAGATCTTCATCAGCACACCGGCGATGGAAACGGCGTCGCCGTTCTGAATCTTGACGAAGAAGTTGCGGATCTCCCGGTTCTGGCCGGCCTGGTCCAGCCGGGCGATCCAGCGGTCGACCTCCTCGAATCCGCCGGTATTGGGACTGATCACCAGAATCGAGTTCAGGCGCGGAATGGCAAGGAAGCGGATGGGAGACTGCTCGGTCCCGGCGTAGCCGGCGAAGATGATCTCCAGCTCCAGGGCCAGGCTGGTGGCCCGGGTGTTCTCCAGCGCATAGACGCGCACGCGCTTGCCGCCGAACACCGCCGAGTCGAAGATCCCGACCAGCTCCAGCAGCTTGCCGATGTTGGCGGGAGTGTCGGTGACGATGAGGAAGTTGGCCGCCCCGTGGTAGGTGATGTCGGCCCCCTCCGAGAGGAAGGGGGTGAGCAGCTCGGCCATGTCGGCGGCCGGAACGAAGTTGACGGGCAGGATCTGAAGCACGCGGCTGCTGTCGGCGGGCGCGGCGGCGGTTGCCGGGTCGCGCCGGATGCCCAGGGGCAGTTGCTTGGCATTGGGGCCGGGAAGGATGCGATAGACGGGCCCGGTCTTGACCATGGCGGCGCCGTTGATCTCGAGGACGGTCTCGAGCAAAGTCATGAGGTCGCTGCGCCGCATCTCGCCGTAGGTGAGGATGTTGACCACTCCCTGCACGTTGGGTTCGACGATGTAGTTCAGCTTGAGCTCGTTGGCGATGTTGCGGATGAACTCCAGCAGGTCGCAGTCGACGCAGTTGAAGCGGAAGCGGCTGTTGGGTCCGGTGGGTCCCGGCGACTGTTGAGCCGCGGGAGTCGGCGGATCCGGGACCGTCCCGGGTGCGGGCGCGGCGGCCTCATCGGTTGCGGACGGGTCGGCGTCGGTCTCGACCGGGGCGGGAGCGGCCTGGGGAGTGGAGCGGGTTTGAGACCTGGGCCGGCGGATGACGCCGAAGGGCGTTTGGATCTCCTCGTACTCCGGTTCCGGTTCCTTGACCTCCGGCTTGGACTCTTCCCCCTCGGCCGGCGAGGCCTGGGAAGTGCCGGCGGCCGGGTCTTCCTGCGACAGGGCCTCCGGCGGCGTCAGGACGCCCAGAGCGATCAGCAGCGCCAGGGCCAGGCCCCGACCCGTTGACGATGATGCGATTCGAACCATGATGTGACTCCTCAGCCTCCGCCCGCCCCGGCGCCCGAAGGCTCCCGGGGAAGGGGCTATTTCGATTTCTCTTCGACCCAGACACGGACCGGGCCGAAAGGCGTCTGCTGCTCGACCAGGCGCTTGCCGTCTTGGACCGTCCCCACAGGCGTGTTCATGAGATCGGTGGCCCGCCGGCGCGCCGAGCGGGCCGGTCCCCGCCTGGATGATCCCTGCCGCCGGTTTGCGGAACTTCTGCGGGCGCCCACGCCGGTGGTGGTGGGCGCGGCGGACTGGGCCGAGCCGGCCGTCCGCGACGTCCTCCTCGGCTTTCGGGTTCGACGGTCCATGCCGACCCGGACTTCCCGGTCCCCGATCTGCATGACCACCCGATCGGTCTCGATGCGCACCAGGGTGTAGCCGTCCAGCGCTTCCCCCACCTTGAGGCGGCGATAGAGGCCGCCGGACCTCCCGGAAGCGCCGGAAACCATGAGGGCCACCTCTTCGGCGCCCAGTCCCATCATGCCCATCAGGACGGGCGCGGGCTGCAGCTCCTCCTGAGGACCGTCCGCAAGCTCCTCGGGCAGGTCGTTGCTGCGATCCGGGTTGAAGAGGTGGTGGTCCACGATGGCGGCGAAGCTGGAGGCGAAGGAGAGCGGAGGCGGTCCCTCCGGATCGGCGGCCGTCTGTCGCGAACCGGAATCGGGCCGGTCGAGGCGATGCTCGGCCTCGAATTGACGCCACTGCCCCAACAGGGTCCAGGACAGCAGGCCGGCGCCAGCCAGCAGGGCCAGGTTCAGCAGGACCAGGTTTCTCTTCACGGCCTCCCCCTTGCGCGGGCGGAGCCGGGGGCTCCCGCGGAGCCCGGCGCGCCGGCGTCTTTCCCGGGTTCGATCTCCTTCAGGGCCGAGACCGACAGCGTCACCCGGATGTCCTTGTTCTTGGGATCGCCGGCGCGGACCGGGACGATCCGGAGATCCTCCACAAAGAGGATCTTGGAACCCGCCCCCATGGCGTGCACGAAATCCACCCACTGGTGTATGCCCCCGCTCAGGCTGATGCGCGTCGAGACCTTGCTGTAACGGGGGCTGACGGGCTCCACCGGCGCCAGGTCGCTGTTCCGGATGGTCAGTCCCCGGGCGGCCGCGATGTCGCGGACCAGGCCCTGAATCTCGGCTCCCGCCAGGGCGTCGCCGGCGCTGTCGAGCAACCCCTGCTCCAGCGACTGGGTGCGCTGGCGAAGGCGGGCCAGCTCGGACCGGGTCCGGTCCTGCTGCTGCAGGATGCGCCGGTAGTTGCGCACGCGACGGGCCTGGATCTCGGCAGTGGCTTGTGTCTCGCCCAGGGTGTCCCACCAGGGGAAAACCGCGAACTCCAGCAGCAGGTAGATGGCGACCGCCGCACCGGCCAAACCGAGGAGTTTCCGCTCGCGTGGCGCCAGCCGGGTCATGGGGTTGCCTCCTCGGGAGCGTCCTCCGAGGGCGGGGCGGGAGCGGCTTCGGGCGGAGGGGCGTTCTCTGTTGCCGGCTGGGGCGCAGCTTCCGCCGGGGCGGACGGGACTTCGGCCGGGTCGGGCGCAGCTTCCGCCGAGGCGGGGTTATCCGTGAGCGGCCGCGGGGGCCGGCTGCCCGGATTGGGCGGGGCGGACAGCCCGGCGCCCCCGGCAAGCGGGAGCGGGTCTTCCAGTCGGGCCTGGATGTTGTAGGTTTCTCTTCCCTTGGAGTCCCGGGTGATTCCCGCGACCATCTCCACTTCCCTGAAATAGCGCGAGTCTTCCAGGATCCTGGGCAGCGCCGCGGCCTGACCGGACGTTCCCTGAATCCGGACCACCCCGTCCTCCAGGTTGAAGAGTCTCACCATGGAGTCCAGGGGGAGGATGAGGGAGAGGTCGGCCAGGGCGGCCAGCAGGTGGGCGTTGCGGTTGCGGTAGCCCTCCAGCAGGCCGGCCCGCTCCCGCCACAGGTTCCGCTCGGCCTCCACCTTTCGGAAGGCGCTCACCGCCGGCTCCAGCCGTTCCCGCTCCCGGCTCATGCGCTGGGAGAAGGCCCGCTGCTGCACCGGCCCCTGCAGCAGCAGCCCCAGCAGCAGCAGGGCGTTCACCCCCGCCAGGGCGTAGGTGGGCGCCCGTTCCCAGCGGGATTTGCGGGGACGCTGCCCGGCGGGCAGCAGGTTGACCACCAGGGCATCCTTGCGCCTGAAGCCGCAAAAGGCCGCCGCCAGGGCCGGCCACTCGGCGGCGGAGGGACGGACCGGGGGGCGGGAGGAGCCGCCGGACCGGGGCGGGGAGAGAGTTCGCGCCGGCAGCCGCTCCTCCGCTCCCCCCAGGGCGTCGCTGTCGCCCGCCAGGAAGAGCTTGATGGGGACTTCCTCGCCCAGACCGGCCTCGCCCCGGAAGAGCTCGACTTCGCTTTCCAGCGCGTCTTCCAGGTTGGAGGGGTCGTAGCGGAATTCCCTGCAGAGCCTCAGTTGGCCTTCGACCAGGCCGGCCAGCTCGCCGCGGTCCGGGTCCAGGCGGACCACCAGGCCGGGGGCTTTGGCCGCTCCGGGCGCATTGGCCCGCAGGTAGTCGGCCAGGGCCACGGCCGAGGGCAGGATGCGGTCGGGGGCCAGGCCCAGCTCGCGGCAGGAGGCCAGGGTGCGCTCCAGGGTGGAGCGCAGCACCACGAAGAGGGTGACCCGCAGCCGGGGCGGATTGGACTCCTCCCGCACCGTCAGGGTGTCGGTGGCCACCGCCTGCTCCTCGGAGGGCAGCAGGTTGACCAACTGGTAGTCCACCACCTTGGCCAGATTCTCGCGGGCCTCCAGGGGAAGATCCAGTTGCCGCAGCAGAACCTCCCGGCGCGGCAGGGCCACCACCACGCTGCAGTGGTCGGCCCGGTTCCTCTGCAGGAAGGCCTGCACGCGGCTGCGGCGCTGGTCGGGAGGCATGGCCTGGAAGTCCTCGATGGTCTCGGCGTCCACCTGGCGCACCCGCTCCCACTGGGAGGAGAGCAGGCTGAGGTGGAGGGAGTCGGGACCGAAGGCCACTCCCAGGGAAAGCTGCTTGAGCATGGCGCCGGGGCTCAGGAGGTCCATGGGTCTCCTTTCGAGGGCGCGCTGGCGGTTGTGCGGGTTCCGCGGCCGGCGGCGGGGGCCGGGGCATGGAACTGGCGGACCCGGGGCGAGGGCCAGTACTGGTCGTACCAGACCAGCCGCTGGTGCCCCAGCCTGGACTGCCGGTCCCTGCGGGCCACCACCCGCAGGCTTCTGCGGGTCGAGCTTCCCTCCAGCCAGGCGGTGGCCACCAGGCTGAAGGTCTGAGAGGGCTCGGTGGACAGAAAGGGGAGGGCCTCGGCCGGGGCCCGCTCGGTCAGGTCGGGGGGTTCCAGGAGCCGGCGGCCGCGGGCGGCCACCAGGGACCGGGCATCGTCCCAGCTCATGCCCGGCAGGGCCGCCAGGACCTCGGGAGCCGCGTAGTTCACGTTGACCCGGGTGCCGGCGGTATAGACCGTGAGGAAGTCGACCAGGCCCCGCTGAAAGACGGTCCGCCCGTCCCGCTGGCGCCGGGGACGGCCGTAGAGCAGCTCGCGGCCGAACCCGGGGACCTGCAGCAGTTGTTCCACGAAGCGGAAGCGGCGCCTGCCGGATGTCGCTTCCCCGGGACGGCGGGCGGGATTGCGCCAGGCCTCCACGGCCGCGGCCAGGGTCTCGGCCCGGAAGGGGCTCTCGCCCACGATCCTCAGCAGCCGCTCCAGGGTCTCGGGGGCGGCGGCGTTGAGGTCCAGCCGGCCGGCCTCGTCCAGGAGGGCCAGGTGGCAGCGCAGGGACTCGCTGCTGAGCCGGAAGTGGTTCATGCCCCCGGCATAGGGGAAGAGGGCCTGCTGCCTTTCCCGGTCGGGGTCGGGGTAGGCCAGGCGGTAGAGGGCGGCTTCCATGGCCCCCCGGGCGAAGAAGTAGGCCTGCTCGGCCTCGCCGGAGGCCCGGGCCAGGGTGGCCTCGGTGCGGACGGTGGCCGCCAGGGTGAGGGCCAGCAGGGAGAGCCCCACCAGGATCCAGAGGACGGTGATGAGCACCACGCCCCGGGAGTCGGCGGGGAGGGGTCTTGCGGCTCTCGGGTTTGTCTGGTTCGGGTCGGGTCGTCTCAAGTCCGGTCTACCTTATCTATAGGGCATCTCTGCGGCAGCCCTCAGTGGCCGCCCACGGGCACGGCCAGGTCGAAGGTCTCGGAGCCCCAGGGGCCCTGGTGGTTCCAGCGCAGGCTGAGCTGGACTCCGACCGGGAGCTGCTGCTGGAAGACCTGGCGGAAGCGGCTGCCGAAACGGCGTGGATTGATGCGGGAGTCGAGCGGGAAACCCTCGCCCTGGGGACGGGCCCGGGTGCGGAAGGTTGCCGACTCCAGGCCCTCGGCCAGGGTGATCGATCGCGCGCCGGCCCGCGGCCGGGCCAGCTCGACCCGGTAGCGGTTGTCCTCGGTCCTGGCGACGCCACTGACGACAGGGCCGCGCAGCCGCGCCTCGGGAGGCAGCGGGCGCTCGTTGAGCAGCAGGCGGCGGCCGGGGGTGGCGGCGTCGGGGCCGGCGTTGGCCAGGAAGACCTGCACGAAGCGGAGCCCCCCGTTAAAGCCGGAGACGGCCGACCAGGTGGTGACGAAGCCCAAGGTCCTGGGGGTGGCCTGGAAGAGCAGGACCGGAACGGGGCGTTCTTCGTGCTCCTGCCGGGTGACGTAGGGAACCATGGAGGCGACCTGGCGGCTGAGGACGTCCAGGGAGGCCTGGGCGGCCTGGTAGTCCTCCAGGGAGGCCTCGGCCTTCTCCCGGGCGCTGAGCCCGACGCTGTAGCCCAGGTGGATGAAGATGGCCACCAGGCCGATGAGGGTGAAGCTCACCAGAAGTTCCATGAGGGTGAAGCCTGGGCTTGCGGCGGGTCTTGCAGCGGGTTTTCGCACTACGGTCGGCATGTCTTTTCTTCTGTCTCCATCATCTAGAGCGCTTGAACGGGGAAAAAGTCGAAAGCGGGGGCGAAAAAAGAGATCCACCCGGGAGCGCGGGCGTCTCGCCCGCATCCTTATTCCTGCAGACAGCCTCTCATCAACGGCGCCGCCTTACAACGCGCAACCAAATCGCCTTTGAGGGACTCTCTTCCATTCGGCCAAGCCCTTCTCCTCTACCGGGGTCGACCGGCTATCACGCCAAGGTTCTGCTTCGGCCGGGCCTACGCCGTTTCCGCCGGCGGCGTGGCCGGCTGCTACATCGCAGGCGTACTGAGCAGCTCGCTACGGCAGTGCATGCGGGCGGGACGCCCGCGCTCCCGGGTGGGGCGCCTCTTTCCATTGCTCTTGCTTCTCGAGATGTCAACGGGCATCGGAAGTGGCAGGGTCCAACTGCTGCTCCGCGGAGGAAGCAAAGCGACCGGAGCGGGATGTCCACCCGGGAGCTTCTTGCAAGGGAATGGCCGTGGATGAGAGGTTGCCTGCAGCAATTACGTCGCGGGCGAGACCCACCCGGGAGCGCGGGCGTCCCGCCCGCATCCTTATTCCTGCAGACAGCCTCTCATCAACGGCACCGCCTTACAACGCGCAACCAAATCGCCTTTAGGGGACTCTCTTCCATTCGGCCAAGCCCTTCTCTGCTACCCGGGTCGACCGGCTATCACGCCAAGGTTCTGCTTCGGCCGGGTCTATGCCGTTTCCGCCGGCGGCGTGGCCGGCTGCTACATCGCAGGCGTACTGAGCAGCTCGCTACGGCAGTGCATGCGGGCGGGACGCCCGCGCTCCCGGGTGGGGCGCCTCTTTCCATTGCTCTTGCTTCTCGAGATGTCAACGGGCATCGGAAGTGGCAGGGTCCAACTGCTGCTCCGCGGAGGAAGCAAAGCGACCGGAGCGGGATGTCCACCCGGGAGCTTCTTGCAAGGGAATGGCCGTGGATGAGAGGTTGCCTGCAGCAATTACGTCGCGGGCGAGACCCACCCGGGAGCGCGGGCGTCCCGCCCGCATCCTTATTCCTGCAGACAGCCTCTCATCAACGGCACCGCCTTACAACGCGCAACCAAATCGCCTTTAGGGGACTCTCTTCCATTCGGCCAAGCCCTTCTCTGCTACCCGGGTCGACCGGCTATCACGCCAAGGTTCTGCTTCGGCCGGGCCTACGCCGTTCCGGCCGGTGGGGTTGGCCCCTGCCACATCGTAGGCATTCTCAGCAGCTCGCTACGGCAGTGCATGCGGGTGAGACGCCCGCGTTCCCGGGTGGATGCGGCGGGTCATTGGTCGCGTGGAACGGGGACCCAGGTCATGGTCTCCAATGCATAGCGGTTCTCTCCCTGGTTCCCCGGCCAGGTGACCTGCAGCCTGACGCGGGCCAGCCGGTAGGCCCTCCGTGCCCCTTCTTCCTCGTCGCCGCCCGCGGCTTCGATCTCGGCCCGCCAGCGGTACTTGCCGCCGAACTCCCCCGAGCGGGCGGCCGGCTCGCTGCCCTGCCTGAGTGCCAGGCAGATCTCGTTGAGCTTCATCTGGGCGGTGCGGACCAGCGTTTCGCGGTCCTCGATGCGGGTAACCGTCCCCAACGTGCCCGAAAGCACCCCGAACAGGGCCACGAAGCCCACCCCAAGGATGGTCACGGCTACGAGGACTTCCATGAGGGTGAAGCCGGGGGCGGTGGCTCCCTTGGGGACCGGTTTCTGTGTGGCGGGGTTGGCGGTAGTTTTTTGGGCGAGGGTCGGCATCTCTTTTCCTTTTCCCTTTCCCATAGATCGTTCGAATCGGAAAAAAGTCGAAAGAGGAATCAAGAAACAAAGACGAACCACGAACGAACACGAATAGAACAATGGAATGATGCCCCCCCCCGGGAGCGCGGGCGGGACGCCCGCGTTCCCGGGGGGCACAGCATCGTCAGTTCTCTGCTGAGGGGGCCTGCAGGATGCGGGGGGAGCGGCTGAAGGCTTGCTGGACTACTCTGAGGGAGCGGCCGCGGGCGTTGACCAGGCGGACTTCCAGGGCCTGGGAGAGGCCGCTGGGAGAAAAGTAGAAGTCGATTCGTTCGGGCATGGGGCGGGCCGGGCGGGGCGGGGTCCCGTCCAGCAGCAGCGCTTCCTGCAGTTGGACGCCCGGGGGAAGCTGGAAGGTGCGTTGGAAGCGGAGGTCGCCGCTGGATACGGTCACCCGGCGCTGCTCGCGGTCGAGGCTTACCAGGTGGATCTCCTGGCTGCGGATGGCCCGGCCCCGGGCCAGCCGGAGGGCGGCGGCGACGTGGCGGGCGCCGCTCTGCAGGCGCAGGGTCTGGATGCCGGCTCCGGCGACGGGGACGGCGACGGCGGTGATCAGCCCGATCAGCACCATTACTACCAGTAGCTCGAGGAGGGTGAAACCGAGGGATTTTCTTGTGGATGGTTGTGTCATTGGAGTTTGCCGGCGCCGCCTTCGCGGCTGTCAAGGATGCGGGCGGGACGCCCGCGCTCCCGGGGGTCCTACCGCCAGCTCACTACGTCGGCGTTTTCGTCTTCGCCGCCTTCGCGGCCGTCGGCTCCGTAGGAGATGATGTCGGGCTGGTCGCCGTACTCTCCCGGGAAGCGGTAGAGGTACTCGTTGTTCCAGGGATCCAGCGGGATCTCCTTCTGCAGGTAGGGGCCGTCCCAGTAGTCGGCCGAGGCGGGCCGGACCCGCAGGGCCTCCAGCCCCTCCTCGCTGCTGGGAAAGACGCCCACCTCCAGCTTGTACTGGCCCAGGGCGCTCTGGAACATGGCGATCTGGGCCTTGGCCACCGTGATCTTGCTGCGGCCCACGTTGCGGAAGAGCCGGGGGCCCACCAGGGCTCCCAGCAGGCCGATGATCACCATGACCACCAGCAGCTCGATGAGGGTGAAGCCCCTCTGCCGGCGGCGGGGCAGGGCGGCCGCCCTGTCCGGCGATGCGCCGGCGGGTTCGTTCGTTGGCGTCTTCATTGCGTTTCCTCCTCCCCGGGGTGTGGCGGAGGCCTCCGGACAGCCTCCGCCCCACCCGCGTTCCTTCCTCAAACCGGCAACTCGTTGATGCTCACCATGGCCAGCACGGTGGAGATGACGATCCCGCCGATGACCAGGCCCATGACCAGAATCATAACCGGTTCGAACAGGGCGATGAAGTTCTTTACCGCCGCCCGCACGTCCTTGTCG
>JAPOZE010000096.1 GCA_026706225.1 Acidobacteriota bacterium | reverse complement strand
CCGGCGGCGAGGATTCCGGCCTGCATCCGGACATGCTGTTGGCCCTGCTGGTGACCCTGCTGGCCTTTACTCTGCTCTTCTTCTGCCTCTGGAAAATGGGGTGCGACCTGGAACGGAGCCGGGATTCGGTCGAAAGTCTCCGGCGGACCGCCCAGCGCCACCTGAGGGAGGTCCGATGAATCACTACCTGCTGGCGGCTTACGGGATCATGTGGCTCATCCTCTTCGGATATGTCTTCAGTATCGGCCGGCGCCAACTCCGATTGCAGCAGGAGCTGGCGCGGCTTCGGGACGCCCTGGACAAGGCGGAAGAAGAGTAATCCCTGTTGGTGCCATCGGAGCGCAGTTGGAAATGAACCATCCGGCCGGCCCGAAGATCGATGTTCAGGAACGCGGAGCCGGGGGGCAAAGCCTGGACCGCCGCCTGTACCTTCAACTGC
Source organism: Acidobacteriota bacterium (assembly GCA_026706225.1). Next base: position 11,839 of record JAPOZE010000096.1, on the reverse strand, counting down.
AGGCCTTCGGCAACTGCAGCGGTACCGCACCGGTCATTCGAGTCCTGGAGCAAAGCTCCCACGACCTGGTCCTCTATCAGGATCTGAACGATCCCAAGGGCATTGCCGTGCTGGGGATGAGCGAGGACCCCGCCTATTTCGTGACGGGATGGCGGGAACTGTTGAACTCTCCACCGCTGGCAGGGCTGGCGCCCAAACCCGAGCTGACCATGCTGGGGAGAACCTATGCTTCGGGGTTCGAGCCCGATCTGGAGCACTGGCTGCTGCAAAAGGCTCGCAGAACCGTGCTCAATCCGGACTGGCCCTGGGCCATCTGGTACCCTCTCAGGCGTTCCGGGGCCTTTGCCCGGCTGGAGCCGGCCCAGCAAGGCGCCATCCTGCGAGAGCACGCCACCATCGGACGGGCCTATGGCGAGGCCGATCTGGCTCACGACGTTCGCCTGGCCTGCCACGGGCTCGACAAGAACGACAACGACTTCGTGATCGGCCTGGTCGGCCGGGATCTGCATCCCCTTTCCCATATCGTGCAGACCATGCGGAAGACCCGCCAGACCTCCCAGTATATTGAATCCCTGGGACCCTTCTTCATCGGCAGGACCCTTTGGCAGAGCCCCCTGCCCTCGACGGTATGACCTTTCCCGCCCCACCGGATATCTCCCCAGTCTCCGGAATCACCAGGGACAGAGCATCGGTCTGAATCGTCACCGACTGCGGCAGGCAGCCCAACAGCTCACCGTCGATCTGGACTCCGATTCCCCGGCTGCCCTTGAGCAGGACGGAACGGGTGCGAAACTGGAGCACGTCCGGAAGACAATGGTGCCTCCGGCGAACCACGTTCCAGAAATAGCGGGGGAAACGCCATCGGCTCCCGTTCTGAAAGAGACACACCTGGAAGTCTTCCGAAAAGAGGTCTGCCTGGCCGGCTATCTGAAATCCACCGCCATAGTTCCTGGCTCTGGCGATCACCGCAAAGATGGCCTGGCTGGATTCTCCCTCCGCCTGCACCTCGAATGGGGTAAAGGGGTAGCTCAATAGCTGCCGCAAGCCGGCTATCCAGAAGGCCCCCTGTCCCAGCAGAGCTTTCAGTCCTCCATGCACCGAACCCACCACGGCGGCGTCCACTCCGATACCGGCCATCAGGATGAAGGGCCGGCTGCCGACCCGGCCCAGGGCAATGCGCCGGATCCGGCCGGTCTGGAGCAGCCCGGCCGCTTCGACCCAATCCAGGGGCAGGCCGATCTCTTTCGCCAGGACATTGGCCGTGCCGGCAGGGATCACCATCAAGGGAACCCGGGACCCCGCCATACCGCCGACGACCTCGTTGACGGTGCCGTCTCCCCCGCATGCGACGATCAGGTCGCAACCCCTCTGCAAGGCCGATCGGACCAGGCCGCTGGCATGGTTGGAGCCAACGGTCGCATGCACCTCCACTGTCAGCCCGAAAGAGCGAAGGCGCTCCAGGACCGCCCCAAGCCTGCGAGACCGCCGCCACTGCAGCTGCCGGGCCGCGGGGTTATAGATCAGAGCCGCCTTTGAAAAATGCAGGGGTGTCGGATAACCGCCTCCCGGCAAGGCGGCGGAACGACCCTCCGGCAGACTTCCCGAGCTGCCTGCTTTCAATTCCAGGTTCTCCTGATGATCGGGAAGAACGAAACCGGGCGACCCACACCCGGAACGAAGTGAACCGCAATCGCAGCCGCGAGCTGTTGCATGGAACATCCGAAGGACAGGCCGGCAGGGTCGACCGAGGGGAGCCGGAGAGTTCAGGCACCAAAGCCGCCGGCCTGCTCGAAGGCATGGGCCGCGTTCAGAACCACCTGTTCGTCGAAGTGCTTTCCCAGAAGCTGAATCCCGACGGGCATGCCCTCTGGCGTCCGGCCGCAGGGGAGCGAAATGCCCGGGATGCCGACGAGGTTGGCGGTAATGGTGAATATGTCCGAAAGGTACATGGACAACGGATCGTCGGTCTTCTCGCCCAGGCGGAAAGGAGGAGTGGGAGAGGTGGGCGAAATCAGAAGGTCCGCCTTTTGGAAGGCCGCTTCAAAGTCCCGCTTGATCAGAGTTCTCACCTGCTGGGCCTTCAGATAGTAGGCGTCGTAGTAACCCGAGCTCAGGACGAACGTCCCCAGCATGATCCGCCGCTTGACCTCGGCTCCGAATCCGGCGTCTCGGGTCTCCCGGTACATGCTGGAAAGATCGCCCTGTCCGGGAATCCGCAGCCCGTAGCGTACTCCGTCATACCGGGCCAGGTTGGAACTGGCTTCCGCCATGGCAATCACGTAGTAGGTGGCAATGGCGTAGTCGGTGTGGGGCAGATCGACCTCGACCAGGTGGCACCCCAGATCCTGGAACAGCGTCAAGCCGGCTTCGATCCTGGTCCGCACCGACTCGGAGATTCCGCTCTGCCGGTACTCACGGGGGATACCGATTTTCAGGCCTTCTACCGGTTGACCCAGCCCGCCAGCGTAGTCGGGCACATCCACCGCCAGGGAGGTGGCGTCGAGCGGGTCCTTTCCGGAGATCACCTTGAGGATACCGGCCACGTCTTCGACGTCATGGGCCAGGGGGCCGATCTGATCCAGGGAGGACCCGAATGCCACCAGCCCATAACGCGATACTCGACTGTAGGTGGGCTTCATCCCGACGACACCGCAAAACGACGCCGGCTGCCGAATGGAGCCTCCGGTGTCCGTGCCCAGCGCCGCTACCGCCATGTGGGCCCCTACGGCCGCGGCCGACCCGCCGCTCGAACCGCCGGGGACATGGTCGCGGGAGTGGGGATTCCGGGTGGGCCGGAAGGCGGAATTCTCCGTGGACGAGCCCATGGCATATTCGTCCAGATTGGCTTTCCCCAGAAACACCGCCCCGGCGGATGCCAGCCGGTCAATGACGGTGGCGTTGTAGGGAGCGACGAAATTCTCCAGGTTCCGGGATCCGCAGGTGCAGCGGAGACCCCGAATCAGGAGGTTGTCCTTGATGGCCATCGGCAGCCCGGCCAACTCGGGCAGCGGCTCTCCGGCTTGCTTCATGCGATCGATCCGCTCGGCCTGGTTGAGGGCGAAGTCGTTGTCGTAGTGAAGAAAGGCCTGAACCTCGGGATCCTGCTGCCGGATGCGATCCTGGAAGGCGCGGCATATCTCCACGGCGGAAGCTTCGCCGCGCTCGATCATCCCCTTGATTTTCCTGGCGGTCAGCCTCGTGAGATCCATGAACAGCCTCAGGTCGAGGGGTTGAGGTTGCGGAAGGGACGGGTTATTTCTCCGAGATTACTTTCGGCACCTTGAAGTGACCCGACCCGGTTGCGGGACCATTGCCCAACGACTGTTCCTGGGAAAATCCCGACCGGGACCGGTCGGCCCGCCAGCTATGGTTCTGCTCCGAGGTATGGACGACCTGCGCGGTAGGCTCGATTCCTCTGGTGTCCAGTCGGTTGAGCTGCTCCACGTAGTCCAGTATGGAATTCATCTGACCGATGAGCTCCCGCTTTTCCTCTTCGGACACCGCCAACTGGGCCAGATTGGCGATGTAGTCCACCCGGGCGCCATCGATCTTCATGGCGGAATCCTCACTTTCGCCGATCCAGGCAGGCCGCGGCAGCCGCCTGGATGCTGGCTCGAAGCTCCATGTCTGCAATCCCCTCAAGGGGCAGGTCGACGGGAATCGAAGTTCTCCCGGGAGACGACGGAGGCGGTGTCCGCGGCGCTTGCTCCACCGCGGAGTCGATCCGGAACGCCACCCGGGTAATGTGGGTGCCGAGCGCCTGGTTGAGCCGACTCGCGATCTCCCCCCGGAGGGCGCGCAATTGCCGCTTCCAACTGGACGAAGGCACCAGGACCACCAGCCTGGTTCGACTGATTTCTACAGGTCTGGTGCGACGGGCCAGGTGCTCACCGACAATCTCATTCCAGAGAGCCGCCGCCACCTGCTCCGGCCAGTGACCATCGGCCGCGAACTGACGGAAGAGATCGGGGAGCAGGCTTGCGAGCGGTTTCATCCGAGACCCTGTCAGTGCTTGATGGCTTCCCAGTAGGACACGAACTCGAACTCGGGGCTGTTGGACCGATTGTGGCAAGTCACACAGGAATCCGGCCCCAGCGGCTCCATCTTGAACAGGGTCGGCTGCCGGCTGTGTTCCCGCCCCTGACCGTGACAGGCCTCACACTGAACGTTGGCCAGGTGGGCGGTGCGATAAAGGTCCTGAAACCCTCCCGGCTGCCCTGAACCGGTCACGTGGCAGATGACACACTGGGTATCGAACTCCTTCCTTTCCCTGATGAGGATGTCGATGGCATGGGCGTGGGCCGAGTGCTCCCATACCTGAAAGGCATCCGCATGACAGGTCCCGCAGGTTTGAGAGGTCACGAAATCGGAATCGGCCTGGTCCTGGTGGCTGCTGTGGCCATGGCCGTGGTCGTGGTCGTGGTCATGGCCGTGGTCATGGGCATGGGCGGTTTCTCGAGCCATCTCGGTCTGCCTGGCCGAGATGTCGGCCTTGGCTTTCACCATGAAGGCGGCGATTTCCGGGTCGTCGGCCACACGCCGGGTCAAGCGATGATTCAGGGGCTGCACGGCTGCCTGGCCCGAATTCAGGGAAAAGCGCAGCTCTCCCAGGCTCTTGGCTTCGTCTTCGGCGTAAACGATGGTGGACCGGCTGATCTTGATGGGCGGCATCGCCGTCTGATGCTCGAATCCGTTGAGAATCATATCGATGTCCTTGTGGTCGATAGCCAACTGGATGGCATCGCCAAGGGGCATGCAGGCCAATGCAATCACGTAGTCGCACTTCTCTCTCAGCTCGGGCAGCCACTTTCCGGCGCTGTCGGATGGATTCTCCCAGCGATAGCTCGCACCACTCCCGGAGGAATGTTTGCTGACCGCAAATCCGATGAAGCCGACCCGGAAAGCGGGGGCGGAGGCCGCCGGCGGCATGGTCTTGATCACGTAAGGATCAAGCAGCGGATCACCCGATTGGCCGGAAAGCAGGTTGGCGGAAATAAACCGCCCGTTCCTGACCAGCTCCACGCCCAGGGCCTGAAGTTCCTCAACGTCGTTGCCCCCGATGTTGAAGACCTCGATTCCCAGCAGCTCCATCCCCTGCCAGAGCCACTCGTTCTTGACCGCCCGATCGGGGCCCAGCCGCTGCATGAAGTTGCCGATCTCCACCTGGAGGGCCGGTCGGTCGGGAAACTCCCGGATCCTCTCCCTGATGACGTTTGCTCGGCGAGCAAGACCGCCCGCGGGATTGCGCGGTCAGCCGCAGGGTTCGAGATTCCCCCGAACGTTTCCGGTAAAATAGATGCTGAAGTCGAAATCGGAACTCTGGAGTTGCGGGGCCGACCGGACCTGGCCAATGACCGCCAGCACGCACAAGACAAGGCCGGCGCCATAGCGCAAACGCCTATCGATCAATGGAAACATCCTCCTCGCAGGCAGGCCCGTACCGGGTGGCTGGAACCACGGAATGGACCTGTTCTATCATACCGCCCGAAAGTTTGTAAACCGGCCTGGCCGACAGGCGGATCGGCAGCCCGGACTCTCCATGACGGCCGCTTTCGGGAAGCTCTTCAAGGACGTCCACACACATGCCCGCCGGACGCAGCTCACACTCTCCACGCCTGATTCTAGCATCCGCCTCGCCCAGAAGACAGGAGCTGATGAAGCTGCTCCGGTTCGACTTCGAAGTCCGGGCCAGCGGCGTGCCGGAGGAATCGCGGAGGGGTGAGTCTGCAACCCAACTGGTGATGCGTCTGGCTCGGGAAAAGGCCGAAGCCGTCCGCGATACCCGCCCGGACGCCTGGGTGGTCGGAGCTGATACGTTGGTGGTCTGCGGCTCCGAGGTTCTGGGAAAGCCGGAATCGCCGGAGGCGGCGGGCGACATGCTGCGCAAGCTGAGCGACCGCACCCATGAGGTGCTGACGGGCATCTGCATCCGGCACCGGCAACTCCGGCATGCCAGCTTCGTCGAGACCACGGTCCGCTTCGCGGCGCTTTCCGATAGAGACATCCGGGAATACGTGTCCACCGGCGAGCCCTTGGGGAAGGCCGGAGCCTATGCGATTCAAGGCTACGCCTCCCGGTTCGTTCAGCAAATCCACGGCTGCTACTTCAACGTCGTGGGGCTGCCCCTGGCCCACCTCCATCGGACACTCATGCAATTGGGGTTCCCGGCAGATGGATAACTTCTGCCTCCAGGCACTGGTGCAGGAACTGAGGGAGTTGCTGCCTCAGAAGAGAATTCGCAAGGTCAGGCAGCTCGATGACCGCCGATTCCTCTTCTGGCTGCATCGCCCCTCCCCATTCGACCTGGTTGTGGTGCTGGATCAGCAACTCCCCTGTCTCTACTTGGGGCCCAGGGAAACACCGGCAGGCTCCCCCGCCGCATCAGGCGACTGGTTGCTTTCGATGCGGACCCACCTGGCGGGGGGCACCATCGTCGCCGTCGAGAAAGAGCTGGAGGATCGGGCGGTCACCCTCGCGGTCGAGGAAGGACGGTGGCCTCATCCGACAAGAACCGTCCACCTGCGCCTGGAACTGATTCCCCTGCGGGTCAACGCCTTCCTGAAGGACGATCAGGGCCGGGTGCTGCGGGCCTTCAGACCCCAACAGCCCGCCGCGGGCCCGGTGTCCGGCGCCGGATCCGGCCTGGAAAGCCTCGACAGGCAGGGGCTCCACGACCTGGTCCTGGATGCCTGCCGGGGGTCCGGAAGGAAGAGTCCAAGGACCGCCCGGGACGGTCGCCCCGGGAAGGGAATCCGAGGTCTGAGTCCTCTCTTCCTTCGAGAGATCGTTCACCGATGCCGGACGGACCCGGAGGGATCGTGGGAATGTATACAGGATATGATTCGGCGGGTGCGGCATGGACCCGCTACTCCTCGAATCTACCCACCCGCCCGGGACAGCCAACCCTGGATCTGCACTCCTTTCCCACTAACCCACCTGGAGAGTTCTCCTCATCGGGAATTCCCCGACATGAACGCCGCCGTGGCCGAGACCTGTCGGCTTTACCAGGAACGTCAAAAGTGGCTCCAAGGGCGTCAGTCCCGGCTCTCGCGGTTCCGCCGGCGAGGCAGGAAGCTGACCCGACTGCTGAAAGACCTGGAAACGGACCTGGAAAAGAACCGCCAAGCCCAGCGTTTCAAGAAATACAGCGACCTGCTGCTGGCCCAGGCTTCGGGGTTGCCCGCGGGCCGGACATCCGTGCACCTTCCGGACCTGTTTCAGCCGGACCAACCCGAGGTGGCTATTCCCCTGGAGCCCCGGCTCACGGCGCTCCAGAACGCCACCCGCTACGCGCGGCAATTCCGGAAGTCGAGCCGCGCCATCCCCAGGATTCTGACTCGGCTGGAAGCGGTTCGGGCGGAGCTTGCCGCCCTGGAAGAGAAACAGGAGCAGCTTGACCGGACAACCTCTCCGGCCGAACCGGAGCCGGCGCCCGCACGACCGGATCCAATCCCTTCGCCGACGCCGTCCGGGGCCGGACCGCGCCGCTCTTCCAGGGAAGAGGCAAGGGCGGAACTTTCGAAGCTGGCTCGCCGGTTCGTTTCATCGGAGGGGTTGACCATACTGGTGGGCAGGGGAAACCGGCAAAACGACGCCTTGACGGGCAAAGTGGCTCACGGCCACGACTTCTGGCTGCATGTGGCGGGGTATTCGGGATCCCACGTGGTGCTGCGAAATCCCGACAGGCGCTCTGAGCCCTCGGAGCCCTCGCTGCTGGAAGCAGCCCAGTTGGCCGCCTACTTCAGCCAGGCCCGCAACGCACCCAGGGTCGAAGTGCACTATACGCAGAAAAAATTCGTCACCAGGCCCAAGGGAGGGAAGCCCGGTCTCGTCCGGCTCAGGCGCTACCAGTCCATCGCGGTCCGCCCCTGCATCCCTGAAACAACATAAAAAGAGTGATCCACGAAGTTACACGAAGGACTACGAAGGGCCACCAAGCATGAGGGATCTGCCGCATCGGCACGGGTGCGGCCCGGCAAGCCGGCGCGTGCCCCCTCGAGCAGCAAGAGCGATGGGAGGAGCTGCCCACCCGGGAGCGCGGGCGTCCCGCCCGCATGCACTGCCGTTGCGTCCCGCTCAGTTTCCCTGCGATGCGGCAGCCGGCCACCCTGCCAGCGGGTACGGCACGGGCCTGGCAGAAGTAGAGTCGTGGCGTCTTTGCCGGTCGAGCCGGGTGGAGAAATTGGGTGAAGACTTGGCAATGTTGTGCGGGCGGGACGCCCACGTTTCCGGGAGGTACCGACCGAGTGGCGACTTCTCAAAAATCTGACGGCCGACGACCGCTTCCTGCGCGGCAGCCAGGCTGTTGGCCACTGATAATCCTTGGAATTATGCTCGCCCTATGAGAGCATTGCGCGATGAACTCGGGCAGGACAATAGAGTGGTCAGCCAGAGCGAAAAAGGACATGAGACGCATCAATGTAACGGACCGTGCGCGAATTATCTCAAAGGTCGAACAGTACGCCCGGAATCCGTCTGCATTTGCCAATCAAGTCATCGCTCTGACCGGTAGTGAGTATCGGCGGCTACGAGTTGGGAAGTATCGCGTTATCTTCAAGTGGGACCAAGCTGGTGATATGACCGTCATGGTTGTCTTGAGAGTTCGGCATCGGAGGGAAGCCTATGTCTGAAATCGAAACCGTCACGCTAAGTCGGGCGGACTACGACGCCCTGATTGCTCGTCAGGAGGAGCTGGAAGATTTGTTGGCGGCAAGGGAAGCCGATGATGGGAGTCGCATCCCGCACGAAGTGTTCCTGAAAGTCATGAATGGGGAGAACCCTGTGGCTGCGTGGCGGGCTTATCGCGGCATGACGTTGAGATCTCTCGCTGAAAAGACGGGGCTCGCCAACGGGTATCTCTCCGAAATCGAACGGGGTCTCAAGACCGGCTCTGTGAAGGCCTTGAGCCGCATTGCGCAAGCGCTGGACACCAGGATTGACACCCTTATGGATTGATGAAGCGCCTGGCCCGCATTTCTCGCAGTTTATCCATCCAGCCAGGGAACCTTGAAGTTCAAGGACTGAAGCTTTTGCTCCAGCTCCCTGCGCTCGCGGTTGGGCTTGAGGCGGGGGCCGTCATAGTTGAGAAGCCCGAATTGAGTGGCCAGATCCCTGGCCTCCCCGGGACGGCCGGCGGCCAGCATGCGGATGATCTCCTGCTCCCGGCGGGAGAGGGCGGTGGAATGAAAGCGATAGTCCTGGAAGGCTTCCCAGGTAATGGGGCACCAGCGCCTGAGAATCTGCTCGCCGATGACGGTGGCGTAGCTGCGGATCTCCCACTGGGCGTGGGCATCCATTCTCAGGGCCAGGAAGTGCAGCAGGTTGTGGAGGTCGATCTTCCAGTAGGCCTCGGTATAGGTTGAGAGCGGGAGGTCCTTGCGAGCCTGCTCTCTGGCGACGCCCGCCTCCAGTCGTTCGCGGTAGAGTCGGCGGCTGTCCTGAATCAGACTTGACTCTCCTTCGGAAAGCTCCGAGCCGACCTCCCGGGTCAGGAATCCCGTGCTGCCCTGGCGGTTGCCCCGGGATTGCTCCCGCCACTGGTCGTCGCCGGTCAGTTGAGCCGAATCGATAGCCTCGGAATAGCGGGTCGAGTACTCGTTGACACTGGCCGTTCGGTGGCGGATCCACTGGCGCCAGCAGTCCATCGGCACCCGGACGTGCAGCTTGATATCGCACATCTCGAAGGGAGTGGTGTGACGGTGCCGCATCAGGTATCGAATGAGACCGCGGTCCTGGTGGACCTTCTTGGTTCCCTTCCCGTAGGAGACCCGGGCAGCCTGCACGATGGACTCATCCGAGCCCATGTAGTCGATCAATCGGATGAAGCCGTCATTCAGGACTCGAAAGGGAACTCCTAGAATTTCGTCCAGCGCCGGAACATTGAGGCGCTCGATCTTGCCGCTACCGTCCATGAGGGGTCGTGACCTCGATCCAGGATTCTCTCGCTGAGGGCGGGAATGGCCTGGCGCCAGGGAGATGGGGTTGTCTGGAATCGGGTAGGACGGAGGGAGAACACCCGGAATCGGGCTGCGCCGTCGGGCCGGCTCTGCGGCCGATCAGGGCAGATCGGTCGAACCCATCAGAAACCGGTCCACGCCGCGAGCGGCCTGGCGGCCTTCGGCGATGGCCCAGACCACCAGCGACTGTCCTCGCCGCATGTCACCGGCCGCAAAGACTCCGGGCCGGCTGCTCATGTAGTCGTCATCGGCCTCCACGTTGCCGCGAGCGTCCAGCTTGACCCCCAGTTGCTTCAGCATGCCGTCGGACTCCGGTCCCAGGAAGCCCATCGCCAGCAACACCAACTCGGTCTCCACCTCAAACTCGCTTCCCGGCACTTCCCGCATGGGACGGCGTCCGTTTTCGTTGGGCTCACCGAATTCGACGCGAACCGCATGCAGCTTCTCCACTCGACCGTTGGAGCCGCTGAACCGCTTGGTGTTGATGCTCCAGTCCCGAAAGCCGCCTTCTTCGTGGGAAGAGGAGGTTCTCAGGATCATCGGCCAGTCGGGCCACGGCATGGAGGGAGTTCGTTCGGCCGGAGGTTTGGACAGGAGTTCCCAGGAGTGGACCGAGCGGGCTCCCTGCCTGAGAGCCGTACCGTGGCAGTCCGAACCCGTATCCCCGCCGCCCAGGATGATCACTCGCTTGCCCTTGGCGGTGATGGCCTGTCCCGGAATCTTCCGGTCCCCGGCCACCCGCCGGTTCTGCTGCGGCAGGTAATCCATGGCCAGGTGGATGCCGTCCAGCTCCCGGCCCGGAACGGGCAGGTCGCGGGCCTTGGTGGCCCCGCCCGCCAGAACCAGAGCGTCGAATTCGCGCCTCAGATCCTCGACCGCCACGTTGAACCCGACGTTGGCCCCGGTCCTGAAGACGATACCCTCTTCCCGCAACAGATCCAGGCGACGCCGCACCACCCACTTCTCCAGCTTGAAATCCGGAATCCCATAGGTCAGCAGTCCCCCGATGCGGTCGGCTCGTTCAAGCACCGTGACCCGGTGGCCCACCTTGTTCAACTGGTCCGCGCAGGCCAGGCCGGCCGGACCCGAACCCACCACGGCCACCTTTTTCCCGGTACGAACAGCGGGAGGCGTCGGCTTGATCCAGCCTTCACGGAAGGCATGCTCGATGATGCTGATCTCGATCTGCTTGATGGTGACCGGCTTGTCGTTGATTCCCAGCACGCAGGCCTCTTCGCAGGGCGCCGGACAGACCCAACCGGTAAACTCGGGGAAGTTGTTGGTCTTGTGCAGGACCTGGATGGCTTCCCGCCAGCGGTTTCGATAGACCAGGTCGTTCCAGTCGGGAATGATGTTGCCCAAAGGACAACCGGTGTGGCAGAAAGGAATGCCGCAATCCATGCACCGGGCCCCCTGGCTCTGCACAAGGGAGTCGGCGGGATCCCGGTACACCTGAAACCAGTCCTTGAGGCGCTCCTCCACGGGTCGGCGGGGGGCCATCTTCCGGCCGATTTCCATGAATCCCGTCACTTTTCCCATGACTTCTCCGCCTCGGAGCCACTGAAACGAACCCTGCGGTCAGCCCGGAACCGGAGCTGGAACCGCTGGGTCTTGATTTGTCTTGCCGTTGACTGAGCTAACGCGACAGGGCCGGGGTTTTCTCGGGGTCGGATTCCGCAGCTCCGGCTTTTTCCAACTCTTGAAGGACTCTCCGGTAATCCACGGGCATCACCTTCACGAACTTGGGTAGCAACGCCTCCCAATTCCGCAACACTCTCTCCGCAACCGCGCTCCCCGTATACCTCCGGTGCCGGGAGATCATGCCCTCGAGGGTCTCCAGGTCAGCGGGCTCCACCACCGGCTCCAGATCCACCATGCTGTGG
>JAPOZE010000567.1 GCA_026706225.1 Acidobacteriota bacterium | reverse complement strand
GACTCTGGATCTGCCTATCGGGGTTCGAATCCCTGCCTCCCAGCCAAATTCCTCACTTCCCGACTCGCCTGCAGCACTCTGCTTTCACTGGTTCAGCCACGTTCGGCAGGGACGTTTCGTGCCAAGCCCGCATTTCTCACCAGGCCGCTGGTGGCATGACGAAAGGGAGTCTATTTTTCAGTTTCTTGATTGGCTCCCTGTAAAGGGCTTGCGGAAAACAGACGGCGCTGGGCATGCCCTGGCTGGTCTTTTTCCCTTCAGCGCGCACATGCTCCCTCGACCGTAGTGACCGCTACGCTCTTCGGTCGCGAGCACGCGCTGAAGGGAAAAATCCTGCGCCATGATCATGCCCCCTGGTGAGAAATGCGGGCTAGCCGCCGCACCTGAATACCCGTTTATCCGGATGCAGCGGGGACAGGAATTATTGTGAAACACCCCCGGAACGCATGCCCGGGGGCTCAAAATGGCCGCAAAACCGGCCTGCGAATGCAGCCGTGGGCGCAAGTCCGGGGAGGCTGTCGGGTCAATTCACAATTCCTGTGGAAAACCCTGTGGAAAAACCGGGTATCAGGACCGGAACTCGTTGATTAGCAATGAAAAAGACCAAGCTGCACACAAATGGGTGTATTGTGTTAAGTCATTGAAAATAAGCATGTTAATAATTCCTACCAAATTCAGAGTTCCCATGGGGGAAGATTCCGCCGGAAACCCCGCAATCACTGGGTTTTCCACAATCGGATTCCGGGAATGCCCCACTGGGAGGGGGTTTTGGAGGTCCGAACCGTGGAGATCCAATAGCGGTAAGGCTTTCGCCCGGAAGGATGTGAACAAAAGATGTCTTCCATGTTACGAATCGTCGCGTGGGAGGGCGCCGTCATGGGGGCTGGAAAGGGGTGTCGGCGGGAGAGCCCGGAGAACGACTTCCAGGATCGATCAGGTCGCTTGAACGATTTCGAGATACCTGTGGAGGCAATTCTCCACGCCGTAGTCGAGGGAATCCACGGCGATGGCATGGCCGATGGAAACCTCGAGGATTCCCGGGATGGTGAGGAAGAGGCTCAGGTTCTTGAGGTTCAGGTCGTGTCCTGCATTGACCCCCAGGCCGAGTTGCCGGGCATGGAGCGCGGCTCTTCGGTACTCGTGCAGGACTTCGTTCTGAGAGCCTCCTCCGAACGCATCCGCGTAGGTTTCGGTGTAGAGCTCGATGCGATCGGCGCCGGTTGCCGGAACCCGGTCCACTTGAGCCAGGTCAGGATCCAGGAAGAGGCTGGCACGGATTCCGGCTTCCCGGAGTTCCGCGATGATGGGCTGAAGTCGGTTTCCGTCCCGGCTCAGGTCCCATCCGTGATCGGAGGTCAGTTGCTGGGGAGCATCGGGGACCAGCGTGCACTGGGTGGGCCTGGCCTTCTTCACGATGTCCAGGAAATGGGGTGTCGGATTCCCCTCAATATTGAACTCGACCGATTGCTCGGCGGTTACGGCGGCCAGATCGAACACGTCCTGGTACCTGGTGTGGCGCTGGTCGGGCCGGGGATGGACGGTGATGCCGTGAACTCCGGTCCCGATGCAGCGCCGAGCCATGGCGACCAGGTTGGGCAGGTCCTTGTCTCGAGAGTTTCTCAGCAGAGCGAACTTGTTCAGGTTGACGCTGAGCTGGGTCATGGCACTGGCCCGAGTCTTCCCTTCACCGACAGGCTGAAGCGGATCCCTTCCACTGCCTCCGGCACCGGTGGAGACCAACGATCGCCGTGGGCGACAAAGGGCTCCACGACATCCTAGTCGTCTTGCCTCGGATTTTCCAGCCTCGGATTCGATCCCGAAACATCGGCAGGGGTTCCTGCCGGTTGTTTCAAGGGGAGGGTTCAAGCGAGGCGCTCAGACGGCTATTGAAAGAACGCTCCCGGCAGACATAGAATGCGTGAGACGGCGAGGGGAACTTTTCAACGGGAGAAGACGATGAAATCCGCTATCAGGCTGATATCGGTGGCTGGACTGCTGGCAGCATCCTGCCTGCCATTGACCGGAGCTGAACCTGAACTGGTCTCGGTGAAAAAAATATGGGATCGGGCGCCCCACAATGCCTTCACCGACCTGATTCGTTTCCGCGACCGATGGCTTTGCACCTTTCGCGAAGGCGACTACCACGGAAGCCGGCCAACCCGGGAGGTGATGCCCGAAGGGAAATCGGGCCGACCCGGCCAGGTCAGGGTCATCGTTTCAAAGGACGGGGAGCGCTGGGAATCGGCGGCCCTTTTGAGTGAAAAGGGCGTGGACCTGCGCGATCCCAAGCTCTCGGTCATGGAGGACGGGCGCTTGATGCTGCTGGCCGGAGGGTGTATCGACGATCCCCTCAAGGAGGAGCAGTGGGGCTATGTCACCCGGGCGCCGCGAGTGGCCTTTTCCGAGGACGGCCGCAGGTGGACACCGACCCGCAGGCTGCTGGCCGAGGACCATTGGTTGTGGAGAGCGACCTGGCACGAGGGCAAGGCCTACAGCCTTTCCAAAATGGGTGAAACGCCCAATCCCCGCCGCGGCTTCCTCTACTGGACTCGGGACGGCCTGAATTGGCACTGGTTGACTGAATTCAAGCTCAAGGGAGTCAGCGAGACGACCCTGCGCGTCATGCCTGACGGTGAGATGATCGCCCTGATTCGGCCGCATTACCTGGGCAGAAGCCGGCCGCCTTACAAGAAATGGCAGTTCCGCAAGATCGAGCACAGCATCGGCGGGCCCAATTTCATTCGAATTCCGGACGGGAGCTTGTGGGCCGGCAGTCGCCTCAACGGCAAGACGGTCCTGTCGAGGATGACCCCTGAGAGCTTCGAACCGGTATTGACCCTGCCCAGCGGCAGCGACACCAGCTACCCGGGCATGGTGTGGCACGACGACCTGCTGTGGATCAGCTACTACTCCTCACACGAAGGCAAGACCAGCATCTACCTGGCCAAGGTTCGATTCCGATGAATGCAACCGAACCTCGGCTTCCCCCACCGCCCCGAGCGCTGATTTCAACCAATCCCCTGCAGTGGATTCGATTCTTCGGCCCCGGGGCCATCCTGGCCTCGGTGACCGTCGGCAGCGGAGAAATCCTGTTTCCCTCGCGGGGGGGAGCCATTTTCGGTTTCAGCATCCTGTGGGTCATCCTGTTCGTGGCCTTCCTGAAATGGATCTTCGTCTACACCAGCATTCGCCACATGATTCTCAGCGGGGGGCATCCCCTGGAGCGATGGCGCAAGATCCCCGGGCCCAGCGGCTGGTTCCCGCTTTTTCTGATCGTGATCGTCACCCTGGCCACGCCGCTGTGGTTCTCGTTTCTGACCGGACTGACGGGCCAGATCTGCACTGCCATCGCCGGGGTGGGGGACCAGTACCTCTGGGCGACCCTTTCGGTCGTGGGGGCGATCGCCCTCCTGTCGTTCGGCGGCTACCAATTTCTGGAGAAGGCCCAGACGATCATATTGGGACTGATGGTGGTCTGCATCGTGGTGGCCGTGTTCTACGTGGCTCCGCCGTGGTTGCAGGTGCTCCAGGGCTTTTTCCCGCAAGCTCTCAGCTACCCCGATTGGTTGTATTCATTGATGCCTCAGATGAGGGATCGCTCGGTCTGGGTGGAGGTGGTGGTCTATTCCTCGGCCATCGGAGGGCAGAGCTACGACTACCTGGGATACCTTTCGTTCCTGAGGGAGAAGAAGTGGGGCTGGAGTCATCTCGAGACGGCAACGCCGGAGCAGCTCGAAGGGATAGCGGCACGCAAGGATCACCCCGCCCGGTTGTGGCTGCGGGCGGCTCTGGTCGACACCGGCGCCAGCTTTTTCATGGTGGTCTTTATCGGCGCCTGCTTCGCCATTCTGGGGACGGTGATATTGCAGCCGGACCAGCAGGTGCCGGAAGGCCTCCGCATGTTGACCTACCAGGCGGCCTTCCTCACCACCCTCCATCCCTGGCTGCTGCCCCTCTACCATCTGGCCGTCTTCCTGGCTTTCTTCGGAATCCTCTACGGGGGGCCGGAACTCAGCTATCGAGTCCTGTTCGAATACCTGAAGTCCATGCCGCGCTTCCGGAACAGACTGCCGCTACGGGGTCTGAGAACCGGCTGGATCCTCTGGGCGCTGGGCGGGGGCATTCTGGTTCTCTGGTGGAGCCGGTTCAATCCCGAGGTTCGCCTGCTGGATATCGTGACGCCGGCCGGCATCTACACCGGAGTCCTCTCCTGCGGGCTCTATGCTCTGGCCAACCTGTGGATGGACCGCCGGTTCCTGCCCCTTCGCTTGCGAATGGGAAGCTGGCTGGTGGCTCTCAACGTCGCCTCCGCCATCGCCCTTTCCAGTTTCGGACTCAAGGCGCTTTGGGACTACGATCAGTTTCGGGGCTACCTGGTGCTGGCTCTCTTCCTGGCTCTCTGTTTCCTGTTGGCCAGACTGCTGCGGTTCGTGGATCGCGCGGCGCTTCCCCTTGAGACCGCCGGCAGCCGTGAGCTTGGTGAACCCGATTCTTGAGATGGAGACAACGCTATGAAGCTCGGAGTCATTTCATCCAATCTGATGCAGTACGAGTTCGAGGAGGGGTTGCGCCATGCCCGCGAGCTTGGGCTGGGGGCCATCGAGGTCGGCGCCTGCGGTCTGGCCGGCAACCGGAAATTCTGCGATCGGGAACGGCTGGTGGCCCACCGGGACGAAATCCCCCGCTGGCTCGAGGCCTTCGAACGCAACCAGCTCGAGATCAGCGCGCTGATCGGACACGGGGCGCCGCTGATGCCCGACAAGGCGATTGCTCAAGAGTATTCCCGGCAGTTCCGGCAGACCTGCCAGCTCATGGAGTGGGCCGGGATCCGCCGGATGACGCTCCTGTCAGGCCTGCCGGAGGGCGCGGAAGGCGATCGGACCCCGGTCTGGGTCACCTTTGCCGATCTCCCCTTTCTGCGGGACACGGTGGAGTGGCAGTGGGAAAAGCGATTGATTCCCTATTGGCGGGAGCACGGCAAGATCGCTGGCGATCACGGGGTGACCCTCTGCTTCGAGATGCACGGCGGGGACCTGGTTCACAACCCGGTGACCCTCAAGCGGCTCCACCAGGAAGTCGGACCGGTGGTGGCCTGCAACTTCGATATTTCCCACATGTGGTTTCAGAGCATCGACCCCTGTGAAGCGGTCCGCTACCTGGGCAACCTGGTCCAGCACGTGCATGCCAAGGATGCCCATATCCAGGCGCACAATGTGCGGCTGAGGGGCTTCAACGACTCGGCCTCGGTGGAGTCCCCCGAGCAACGCCCCTGGAACTTCACCATTCCGGGTTGGGGGCACGGGGAATCCGACTGGAAGGAGTTTGTGACCGCGCTGCAGTTTGCAGGCTATGACCACGTCCTGTCGATCGAGATGGAGTGTGAGTATCTCAATGTCGAGGAGGGGCTGAAGAAATCCATTGATTTCCTCAAGCCCATCGTGTTCGAGAAGGAGCCGGGCCCCAAGTGGTGGGAGCTGGCCGGGATGAGCGACGCCGGCAGCTTGTGGAAGGAGGACTAGCCCGGGCGCGCCCAGCGCCGTGTGTAGGCGCAAGAAGTCCCAACAGGTCCGATAAAGTACTGAATATAAAAGGCGTTCTAAAGTACATGCAGCAACCTGGTGAGATAGGCGGGCTTGGAATGTCGCTGGCGATCGAGTGGGTGGGACTGGCCTGTTTCAGACTGTGGCGGGACCATCGCCCGGTGCTGGTGATGGATCCCTACACTCCGTCCGCCGTAGGGCTGGGAGGTCCGGATGTCCCGTTCCTCCAGGCTGACCGGGTGATCGTCAGTTCTCTCACCGACCGGGGGCACGCCTGCCTTCAGGTGGTCGAAGGGAATCCTCCGGTGATCAACGCCCTGGACCTGTCCGAGGGCCGGGGTCGGGCGGAGATGAACGGAGAGCCGATTGTGACCCTCAAGGCGGCCGAGGCTCCGGACCATCCCGAAGGCGCCGATGACAATGCCTTGTATGCCTTCAGGGCCGGAGACCTGTGGATCCTGCACATGGGAGATTTGGGATACGGACTGAGCGCCGACCAGTTGGCTCCCTTTGCCGGTCGCTGCGATGTCTTGTTGGCCATCGTCGGCGAGAAGCTCACCCTCACTCTGGACGAGCTGGATCCGATGATCGAGATCCTCCGGCCCAAGTGGATCCTCCCCATGCACTACTACCTGCCTCCCATTGACGGGGGCATGACGCCGGTGGAAGTCTTTCTGAAAAGGCATCCGCGGGACCCCCTGGTCCATGTGCGGCACCACACCGTGCCGCTGCCGCCTCCCCGATTGTCCAACGATCGGCCTACCCTGGTGGTGCTGGAACCCTCCGGCTATCGGCCAAAGCTTTCAGGAGGCGGACTCTGAAAAGACCTGGCGAAAGCGCTCCAGGGCCAGGTGGCTGTCGCTTTCCGGAAAGGCTTCCAGCCCCACCGTGCCGTTATAGGCGATCTCCCGGAGGGCGGCAGCCACCCGGGGGTAATGGATCTCTCCGGTACCGGGCTCGTGGCGCCCGGGGACGTCCGCCACATGCACGTGCCCGATGATCTCCCGATGGTCTCGAATCGCCTGGACGACGTTGCCTTCCTCCACCTGGGCGTGGTAAACATCGACCAGAAGCCGGATGCGCCGGCTGTTGACCTGCCGGATCAATCGAGCCCCGTCTTCCAGGTGGGGGAAGGGGTATCCGGCGTGGTCGACCTTGGTGTTGAGCACTTCGAAGTTATACGATACCTCCTCCTTTTCGGCGATTTCCGCCAGCTCGCACAGGCACCGGTAGGCGGTGATCCACCGGTCGGCGGGATGCTCGGCAATGGCGTGGACCACCCGGCCCTTCCGGTCGAGCTCGCCGGAAGCCACGGCCAGGTTCCTGCATCCGATCCTACGGGCTACGGCCAGGTTTTTCCTGGCGCCCTCCAGGAAGGCCTCCAACCCGTCGGGGTGAACCATGCTTCCCGGTCCCCAGCCCGGCATGGAGGCGATTCGAATGTCCGGATCGGCCGCGATGGCATCCAGCGCCTCATCTTCCCAGCCCCAGAGTTCCACCGAGAAGCCGGCAGCCGCGACTTCGCGGACCCGCTGCCGGAAGGGAAGATTGGGGAAGACGGTGCCTTCGCAGACGGAGAGTTGGAACATGCCGGCTCCTTTCGGTGTTGACCTGCGCGACCGGCCGGCTCCTCCTGTCGCGTTTGTCCGGACTTCGGGGCCGGTCCGCCGGCGCGGTCGGATGGCTTGGCGTGAACCGCGGCGGATTGGACTTTACGCCAGCCCCCACGGGATTGCAAGAGTCACCTCCGGCCGGCGGGCAGGGCGTCTTGTCTCGGGAGCAGGTTCCTCGAAGAAACAAGGAAAGGAAGGCATTCGATGAGCGGCCGCTTGAGGGAGTTGCTGAAGACGGAGGAAGTTCTCTACGGGGTCATCTGCCGCGATACCACCATGACCGACCTGGAGCTGATGGCCCAACTGGGCTACTCGGTCGTCTTTCTGGACCT
Organism: Acidobacteriota bacterium; assembly: GCA_026706225.1. The sequence continues at coordinate 4,815 of JAPOZE010000567.1, read as the reverse complement.
GGAGCACGGTCCGCAATCGACGGCGGAGGTGCTCAGGCTGGGCCGGACGATTGCTCACCTGGGAATGGTGCCGATGGCCCGCATTCCCGAGCTGACACGGACCCAGGTGCAGCGACTTCTGGATGGAGGCATGGAAATCCTGACCATGCCCGATGTCAGGAGCGCCGCCCAGGCCGCCCGGCTGGTGCAGTTGGGCAAGTTTCCGCCCCTGGGCGAGCGAGGGGTGTCGAGTTCCTCGGCCGGCACCGGCTTCACGCTTGGGAACGATCCCGGGCGTGCGCTTCGCGAGGCCGACCTTGGGACCTCCCTGATGGTGATGATCGAAAGCGACGAAGGCTACCAGGCCCTGGATGACATTCTCCAGGTTGAAGGGATTGACATGCTGACCGTGGGAGAAATGGATTGGTCGGTCAGCTTGGGCCTTTTCGGTCCGGAGGCCAAGCGGGCCCTGGCTCCCAAAATCGAACGGGTGCTGGAGGCCGGCCGCCGCAGCGGCAAGATCCTGGCAATGGGCGGAGGCCACCCCCAACAGGCTTTGCAGTATCGGGCCCTGGGAGTCCGCCTCTTCTTTGTGGGGGTGGATATCAACCTGAAGCGCAAGATGCTGTCCGATTCGCTGTCCGCTTTCAGGGGGGTGCTCGGCTGAGCGAGGGGGGCTGCCGCCCGGTCGGCTCACAGCATGCCGAGCGGCACTTCACGGTCGGGAGCGGGAAAGGCCTGGTCGATGGCTCTCAGGTCCTCGCCGGAAAGTTCCCAATCCAGGGATTGACTGTTCTCGATCACGTGCTCCTTGCGGCTTGCCTTGGGAATGGTGAACACGCCCGGATGGCGGGTCAGGAAATTCAGAACCACCTGCCTGGCCGTTCGTCCCTGTTTGCGGGCGATGGCGGCCAACACGCTTCCACCGCTGCTGCCCGGCGAGGGGAAGCCGGAATGGCCGAAGGGGCTGTAGGCCACCAGGGCGATCCGTTGCTCGGCGCAGTAGGGGAGAAGCCGGTACTCGATGCCCCGGTCTCCCAGGTGGTAGAGCACCTGGTTGCAGGCCAGCCGTTCGTTCCGGAGCGCTTGCTGGGCTTCCTTCAACGCCTCCAGGTCCAGGTTGCTCACCCCGATGAACCGGATGCAACCCCGCCGGACCAGGGTTTCCATGGCTCTCATGGTTTCCCGGATCGGGTGGCGGCCGCTCCAGTGCAGCAGGTACAGATCCAGGCTGTCCGTTCCAAGCCGCTTCAGACTGCGCTCGCAGGCTCTCAAGGTGCCGTCGTAGGAAGCGTTGTAGGGGAGCACCTTGCTCACCAGGAAGACATCGCTCCTCCTGGCGCCGATGGCCTCCGCCGTCAACTCCTCGGCCCGGCCGTTGCCGTACATCTCGGCGGTATCGATGTGAGCCAGTCCCAGGTCGAGCCCCAGCCGCAGGGCCGCCACCGCCCGCTGCTCCTGCGCCCGGCTGCCTTCGATCATCCAGGTCCCCTGGCCGATGATCGGAACCTCAACATCGGTCCAGCCGAATTTTCGTTTCACCATGGACAAGGTCAGCTTTCACATTCCTTCCGGGAAATCAGAACGGCGCCTTCGGCCTCGAGGGCTTCGGTTTCCCTGTCGCTGTAACCCGCTTCGCGCAGCACTTCCCGAGTGTGCTCTCCCAGCAGCGGCGCTCCTCGGGTCAAGGAGGCCGGCGTCGCCGAGAACTTGACCGGCGCCCCCAAGGTCTTGACCGGGCCCAACCGGCTGTGGGGGACCTCGGTCACCATGCGGCGCGCTTTCACTTGCGGGTCGGCATGCATGGCCGCGATGGAGAGCACCGGCCCGGCCGGAATCCCCGCGCCCTGAAACTCTTCCAGCCAGGAAGCGGTGGTTTGGGACCGAAAGTAGGGGGTCAACTGCTCGACCAGTTCGGCCAGATGGCTCATGCGACCGGCGTTGTCGGCGAATCGCGGATCGCGTCCCAGTTCGGAAGCTCCCAGAACCTCCAGCAACCGCTCCCAGTTGGCCTGGTTGGCGGCGCCGATGTTGACCCAGCCGTCCCGGGTTTCAAAGGACTGGTAGGGAGCCATCAGGGGATGGGCCGATCCCATGGCCGTGGGGGAGACACCCGTCGCCAGGTAAATGGCCGACTGCCAGTAGGTGTGAACGATTCCGGCTTCCAGCAGGGAGGTGTCCACCAGTTGTCCCTCGCCGGTACGCTGCCGGTGAGCATAGGCCGCAACGATCCCCAGCGCCGCCAGGATGCCCGCGGTGATGTCCGTCATGGGCGCCCCCACCTTCACCGGAGCCCTCCCGGGTCCTTCGCCGGTAATGCTCATCAATCCGCTCATTCCCTGGGCAATCAGGTCGAATCCCCCCCGGTCGGCATAGGGCCCCGTCTGTCCGAAGCCCGACAGCGAGCAGTAGATGAGTCCGGGACGATCCGATCTCAGCCGGTCATAGCCCAGACCCAGGGCCTCCATGGTGCCCTTGCGGAAGTTTTCGACGACCACGTCGCTGTTTCGGGCCAGGCGGCGGAAGACCTCCCGCCCTTTTCCGGACTTCAGATTGAGGCCGATCCCGCGCTTGTTGCGGTTCATCATCATGAAGGCAGCCGACTCTCCCCGGATTTCGGGCGGTACGGCGCGCCGGGTGTCGTCGCCTCCGGGGAGGCGCTCCACCTTGACCACGTCCGCTCCCAGATCGGCCAGCATCAATCCACAGGTGGGACCGGCCATGACGTGGCTGGCTTCCAGCACTTTCATGCCGAGCAGGGGACCGGTGCGATGGGAGGTTGGCTGCGGGTCCATGGTCAACGGGCCTTGAATCGCGGCCTGGTCTTGGTGAGGAAGGCCCGGTATCCCTCCCGGTGGTCCTCGGTGCCGACAATTTCGAAACCCTGGTCCACTTCAGCCTCGGTCAGCGGCGTGGGATCCAGCAGGCGGTAGGCGAATCGCTTGTGCAGGCGGTTGGCCAGGGGGGCGCCGTCGGCGATGCGGCGGGCGCTGGCGTAGGTTTCCTTTTCGACCTCGCCGTCGGGAACGACGCGGGTGACCAGGCCCTTGACCTTGGCCTCCAGGGCACCGAAGACCCGGCCCTCCAGGAGAATCTCCAGCGCCGTGGCCCGGCCCACCAGGTCGATCAGAGCCCGGATCTCAGGGTAGGCCATGGTGATGGCGATCCGATTGACCGGCACTCCGAACCGGCTGGATTCTCCGCAGATCCTGAGGTCGCACATGGAGGCCAGCTCCAGGCCCCCCCCGACGCACACTCCCTGGATCATGGCGATGACCGGGTGTTGACAGTCCCTGATGGATTGCATGGCTTTCTGGATCAGGGCACCGTAGTCCCGCGCCTGTCGGCGATTGGAGCGGTGGGCCGAGAATTCCGAGATATCGGCCCCCGGCGAGAAGGCCTTTTCGCCGGCCCCGCGCAGGACGATGCAGCGCAGGGACTCATCCGAGGAAAGCTCCCCCATCGCCTTTCCCACCCGCAGCCACAACTCCCGGCTGAGCGCGTTCAGCTTGTGCGGACGGTTGAGGATGACCGTTGCGATGTCCGCTTCCCGCCGTGTCAGGAGAATGTCGCCCATTGGATCGAAGTCAGCTTTGGAATCGGGTTTGGATCGGGCGGACCGCTCGTTGCCGAAGCCCTCACAGATATCCTTTCAACGGCGGATCTGTCAAGGAGGCGCCACCCGCGGCCAGCCTGCTCGGCGAAACATCTCCCTTCGCTACAGGGGTTCGGCCGAGTCCGTGCTTCCCGGACGGGCGGGCAGCCGAATTTCAACTCGCAGCCCTCCTCCGGAGGCGTTGGACGCGGCCACGGAGCCGTTGTGCAACTGCACGGCCTGCCGGGTGATGGTCAGCCCCAGTCCGGTGCCGCCGCTCTGTCTCTCGCGGGCCGTGGCCACCCGGTAGAAGGGTCGAAAGATCTCGCCGAGCTCCGACTCGCGCACGCCATCTCCACGGTCGCGAACGGTAATTACCGCCGTGTCCCGGTCCTCTCCGGCCAGTTTCAGTTCCACCTCGACCGCGGTCTTGTCGGCGGTGTAGTAGACGGCGTTTCGGACCACGTTCTCAACGGCGCTTCTCAACAACTCTCGATTGCCCACGGCCACGCAGGCCTGGCTGGAGAGGATGCGCACGGCCTTTCCGGAACCGCGGGCTTCGTATTCGGCATCCGCCGCCACCTCCGCCAGAAGCTGGTCCAGGGCAATGTCGTTGCCGGCCGGCGCCATCGCGCCGCTTTCGATGCGGCTGAGAGTCAACAGGTGGCCGATAAGCTGGTTGAGGCGTCCCGCTTCCAGCTCGATACGGTCCAGTTCATCGTCGGACCGGCCCTTCATGCGTTGGCGAATCAGCGCCAACGCCACGTTGAGGCGAGCCAGGGGCGAGCGCAGCTCATGGGAGATGTCGCTCAACAGGCGACGCTGAGCGCCCACCATGGTCTGGATGCGTTCGGCCATCTGGTCGAAATCGTGGCCGAGCTCGGTCAGTTCGTCCTGGCGGCCGCCCGGCGCTTTGCCGACCCGGGCTGCCAGGTCCCCGTCCGCCAGTTTCCGGGTCGCGGCCCGCAGCTTCTTCAAGGGAGCGGTCAGGTAGCAGGCCAGGCCGTAGCAGACCAGGCCGGCCGTCAGAAACACGGCCAGGATGCGCAGCACCTGGGTCTGGATGTCGGCGTCCAGAATGCCCAGAGCTCTGAGGATGGGGAGCGGCCGCCGGGGGCGTCCGGGTGGGTTTCCCGGAAGTCGGGCCCGGATGTCTCCCGCCAGGACGAACCGGCGGCCCGCGGGTGAGACCACGCTCTGGGCCACCAGCCGTTCTCCCTGTACGATCTCCACCAGGCGAT